>JANPNP010000026.1:0-4139 GCA_031427535.1 Bdellovibrionales bacterium
GTGTCATAAATCCTTAAAATTGAAAAGTTTTTGATCTAACAAATGGCTGGGTTTTGCATTTTCTAAAGCCTTCATAAATGAACCACCTAAATTAGGAATTTGTTGTTCTAGTTCGGCAATTAATTTTTTCATTTTTTGCCGTTTAAGACCTTCTTGCGAGCCACACAAGTTGCATGGAATGATTGGAAAGTTCCAAATTTGTGAAAGTTCAAGCAAATCTTTTTCGGGAACGTAAGCCAGTGGTCGAAGGATAACATTTCTTTGGTCATCCGAACGTAATTTAGCAGGCATTGTTGCCAGTTGGCCCGAGTAAAATAAGTTAAGCAGTGTCGTTTCGATAATATCATCTCGGTGATGCCCTAGGGCCATTTTTGTAAAGCTATTGACCGAAGCATAATCGTATAGAATGGCCCTGCGAAGTTTGGAACACAACGAACAAAATATGCCGTCTTTGACTTTTTCCGTAACAATAGAGTACGTGTCTTTAGCGATGATATTTAACGGAATATTTTCTTCGCTAAGCCATGCTTTGAAGTTTTCCGCACTGAATCCTGGTTGGCGTTGATCTAAAAGCACCGCTTGAAAGGTGAACTGAAAGGGGGCTCGTTTACGTATTTCTTCCATTAAGATGGCTAGTATGGAAGAATCTTTTCCGCCTGAAACACAGATTAATAATTTGTCACCTTCATGCAGCATATTAAAATCACTTAGCGCTTTTGTTATTAGCTTTCGAATCTGTACGGCCAGGGGATGCTGGCGTTCAACGATTAAGTGGTGTCTTGAACCTGTTTCAGTTGTTAAGTTATGCATTTTGCAATTCTCTGGGAAAACTATTTACGTTAATTGTAGGCCTGTGAAACGGAATTTCATTTTGTTGCAATAATTCAAGTGCACGTTGGCTGACTTTGTCGCCGACTACAAATTGCCTGCCATAATTATCGATGAAATAAATAAGTTTCACTGTGACGCCGTAGTCATTCATTTCTTGTATGTATGCAAATGGACTAGGTAGGGCGCGCACTTCGCTAATTTGGCTGGCAGCTTGCTCAAGTAGATCAATGGCTTTTTGATAGTCAGTCAAAAACGGAAATTTAAAAATCTGACTGCGTAGAATGGGCTGACCTTCGGGGGAATAATTGCTAATCTGACTTTGCGCGACAGTTTTATTAGGTAAAGTAATCATTTCATCAGAAAAACCAATAAGTAATGTAGATCTCCAGGAAAGTTCCTTTACTTGGCCTACAATTTTTGTGGTGCCGTTCATAACTTCTAGCCAATCGCCAATTTCAAACGTTTTATCGATCTGTAAAGATATCCCGGCGAACAAGTTACCTAAAGTATCTTGCAGGGCTAAGCCCAGAATAATAGAAAATGCAGCGGAAGTTGCTAGTAGGGGGGTCAGCTGCACCCCCAAGATTGTGTTCACGGCCCAGAAGCCAATCAAAATAGATAGAACTAAAGAAAAAATATTTACTAAAAGCAGTGGAACCCCTGCGCGCATGGAACCTAAAAAAAGATATTGCAAAACTAAAAGCCGGCTGCACTTCACAAAAAAAATTGCTCCGGAAAAAAAACATATGGAAGCTAAATAAGGAATCAATCTTTTAATCAGTTCGATTTGTGGGGTTTGATTCGCTAAAAAAAATAATCCGTAAGAAGCACTTAAAATCAAAAAATAATTTACCAGGTTTCTAAAATGCGTTTGCAGGTTACGGTGACGTTCTTCTGATACTTTGGGTAAGAAAAAACGATAAAACAAATAGGTTATCAAACCCAGCAGCGCCAGTAAGATGTACGTTTCAAGATCCATTAATTGGAATAAGCGTGTTGTTTGAATGATCCGGTCGTTCACGAAAACCTTCCCGCAAATGTTACTTCGAATGTTACTTCGACCAAAGATTAGACAGTTCTAAAAAAAATTCAAGTTCTGCTGTGATTCTAAAGAAATAATTTGTCTGCTTGCATGTTATTTCGACTGAAAATGTCTTCCCGTGGTACAACTGCCGTACCCATGAGCTTAACCAGATTTTTTCTTATATTTTGCGGATTTTCAGCCGGCTTTTTCTTTGGCCTGGGCGATGTTATTGCAGCTACAAAAACAGTAGCGATGACTGCTTACTGTGCTGATAACATGGCCTTAATAGATCAAACAAATGTAAATCCTGATGCAAAAGGCATCGACCGCATCGTGGTATCAAAACTGCGACGAAGACTGTATCTGTTGAAAGATGGCCAGTTGGTAAGAAGTTATGCAGTGGCATTTGGTTTTGGTGCTCAGAACGGTCCTAAAATAAAAGAAGGTGACGGACGAACTCCGGAAGGTGTGTACAAAATCAGTTTAAAAAATCCCCTTTCAAATTACAACAAGGCCCTACGGGTATCGTACCCAAATAAAAGTGATATTCATTTTGCGACGGCATTAAAAGTTTCAGCTGGTGGCGACATCATGATTCACGGTTTTCCCAAAAGATTTTGTTGACGGACTAGTTCCAGAGATCGTCAAGGCACAGCATCCGCAAGCCGATTGGACCCAAGGCTGCATAGCTGTAACCAACGAAGAAATCGACGAGATTTACCAGCTGACACCTGTTCACGTCCCGATCGAAATTTGCCCGCTTTAATTGGTTCGTTAAAAAAGATTTGTGAGCTAGCGCAGGAACATCTAGCTTTCTAAGTTCATGATAAATAAAATCTTCGTGCTATTCTTTAAAATTTAAAATAATCCTTAATGTAAGCAGCACCGGCTAGACCTTCGCCTGGCTTAGTTCTGTAGAATGTAGTTAAATTCTTCGAAGTCTTCTAAGCTAGTGGCTTGGGGGCAGCATGAGTTCAACAGCATTGAAAAAGCCAACTGGCGTCTACATTTTGGCAATCCTTTTTTTACTAGCACCGGCAGGAAATATATTTATCAGTTTTGCAGGTTCAGGTTTAGATAATTGGTATAATCCGACGGTACTGATGGCCTTTCTACAAACTATTCCAGCTTTAGAATGGATTTGGTTAGGACTACTTTTTATAACCGGAATTTTATTGTTTAGACCGCACAAATTATCATGGTCGGTCGCAATCATGACCTTGCTTTTGATTTTGTTTATCAATGCTTACCGGCTTTACAATGTAGATAGCAATTCCATTGATCCCATTTTTCTTAAAGTTTTTTCTTTGTTAGCAATTATTTGCACACTGAGTGTGTTGATCATTGCCTTTTACTTTCGCTTTCCGTATTTGGACAGGCGGGCTGATTGGTTATCAAATATTCGTCGGGTTGACATCAGGACGTCAGTTGTTTGTGCCGGAGTCAAGGCCATCACCGAATCGCTATCGGTATCAGGGTGTAAAATAACTTTCGATTCGCCAAGCCAATTGAAAAAAAATGAAGTGATTAAGCTGAAGTTTCCGGAAATTTCAGCGGTCGAAGTACCCGGGACTGTAGTCGAGAACTTAGACGCAGCCGCGCGCTTTGAATTCAACGATTTAAACTCGCAGTTTAAACAGGATCTAAGTCGGTGGCTAAAAAGTCGGGGTCAGTAAAATAACTGTATTAAAATGAAACGTATCGGCTGTGTTTTAAAGTGTAACATAATGGTTTAACCCAAAAGGCTTAAGCTCTTAATATGATACGCCGATATAAAAAGTGACGTGTTTTGAGATTATCCTGCCATTGACGGCACGAAAAAAGGGGCTTTAATGAACATACTAAAACAACTTCAATGGGTAGCGGCCCACCTTTCTTGGCTTACCATGGTTTTTTCTCCAGTAGCCTTGGGTGCCGAAGCTGAAAAATTATCAAAACAGCAATTAGCGCAAATGATTCAAGAGCTTGGCTTAAATAAAAAATCCACAGTAGGTGAGTTTTGGCAAAAATCGAAAGCCTACTATCCGCCGCATATTTACCAAGAACTTGAACAGTTCGTTAAGCTAAATCCAAACCTTGAAATGCCTGCGTTTGAAGTAAGCTCTGCAAAAGCGACTGATAATAGTGAAGTTCCGGTTCTGCAAAGCACACAAAACGGTAAAACAAATCGCATTCAGTTTTTCGGTAAAAAAGACAACTGGGCTAAGTTCAACAACCAAGTTTTAGTTTATGGTGAGGCAAGCAAGAAGTTCGGCAACTGGAAGAAAAAATAATTCCTGCAAAC
>JANPNP010000027.1:0-8107 GCA_031427535.1 Bdellovibrionales bacterium
AACTAATGTTGGCTTATTCGATGTTTCCCACATGGGAGAAATTCGCGTTAAAGGCCCAAAAGCGCTTGAAACTTTACAGTGGCTAACAACCAATGACGTTTCTAAAATAGAAAAAGGCCAAGCTCAGTACGGCTTGCTACCAAATGATAAAGGCGGACTGGTCGATGACATTTTTGTTTACTGTTTAGAAAAAGATTCAGATTATTTAGTATGCGTAAATGCATCCAATACCGATAAAGATTTTGCGTGGATGCTGACGCACAATAAAGGTGCTGATATTGTGAATGAGTCTTCAAGTTGGGGTCAAATCGCAATTCAGGGACCAAAAGCAATTGAACTATGCGATGCAATTTTTTCAGAAAAAATAAGTTTGATGAATCGTAACGAAATAAAAGTATCAACTTTCAAAAGTTTTAAAATTATGATCGCAACCACTGGCTACACGGGCGAAAAAGGCTGCGAAGTTTTCATCGAATCAGCAGGCACCAGTACTTTGTGGAATGCACTTTTAGCCCATCCGTTAAATGCAAAACCCGTTGGTCTAGGCGCGCGTGATTCGCTACGCACTGAAATGAAATATTCGCTATACGGTCACGAAATTGACGACACCACAAACCCGTACGAGGCCGGATTAGGCTGGGCCATGAAGCCTGCCGCTAAAGACTTTCTAAACAAGGCCATGATCGTCAGCGCCAAGGAAAACGGCTTAAAGAAAAAGCTAATTGGCTTTAAAATGAAAGATCGTGGCATTCCCCGCCAAGGTTACGAGATTAAAACCGCAGATGGCCAAAAAATAGGCTGGGTTACTAGTGGAACGCACTCACCAACTCTTGATGAACCCATCGGAATCGCTTATGTTGAGTCTTCAAAATCGAGCGAAAATTCAGAATTTTTCGTGGATATCCGCGGAAAGCTAGTTAAAGCTTGCGTAGTTAAAACACCGTTTGTTATGAAGTAAGCGCGCTTACTTGAAGGAGTCCTAAATGGCATTTCATATACCAGAAGATTTTTATTACACAAAAGATCACGAATGGGCTCAGGTTGATGAAAATATCGTGACTGTCGGTATCACTGAATTTGCTCAAGACCAATTGGGCGAAGTTGTTTATGTCGATCTTCCAGAAGAAGGACAGAAAATTACACAGAACCAAACTTTTGGTGTGGTTGAATCGGTAAAAGCAGTTTCTGATTTGTACGCTCCAGTTTCTGGAACAGTTATCGAAATCAATTCCGCTTTGATTGATGACCCGTCATCACTAAATGATGATCCAAATAACGAAGGTTGGTTAGTGCGAATCGAAATGGATTCTGAAAAAGAACTTGCCAATTTGATGCGTTCGCCAGAATATAAAAAACTTATCGCCGAGAAGTAGATTTTTTTGGCCCTCGCTCTGACAAATAGTCAGAGTTTCTTGCCCGCACTTATTTTTCCTTTAAGTGCCCAGTTGGTGGAATTGGCAGACACACTAGGCTTAGAACCTAGCGCCGCGAGGCATGGGGGTTCGACTCCCTCACTGGGCACCAATTTTTCAATGATTTCAAAAACATAGGCCATAAATCCGCAATTAGAAGTCTCTGCGTCCATTGATCATAGCTCGATTGAAACAACATGGTGGCGTGATAAGTTCAAGGCAACATTTAAAATGCTAAAAGCGCCTTAAAATGAGACTTATGTCTCCAAATGTATATATTTACACATAAGTCTTTATTTACTAATTTGTTTGTGTTAATTTTACGTTAGGGAAACTTATGAAAAAGAAACTTCAAGCGTTACCTAAATTTAATTCTAACGGACTATTACCCGTGGGTGACTATGAACTAAGCCTCGATGAACTAAAATCATCTTGGCTTATTACTGGCGAAAACCTTCAGTCAACCACATGGGATAGTGAATGGAGACGCAAGCTTGTTGATAACCTTGAAGCCCTGGTGAAGCAACTGTGGCAAGTTGGTGTTACAGAAATTTATGTTGATGGTTCATTTGTTGAAGATAAGGACCATCCTAACGATATCGATGAATACTTTGTCATTGATGTTGAAGAACTTGAAAATGCTGTTACTAGGCTGAATCAATTGGATAAATGGTCTGTGTGGACATGGAACTTAAAATCAAGAACACAATATAAGAATTATCCAAAATTGCAGTTACCAATGTGGCACAAATATCGTGTGGAACTTTTCCCTGAGTTCGGGCAACTTTCTGGAATAAAAGATGAGTTCGGAAATAATCAAATATTTCCAGCGGCTTTTAGAAGAGCCCGGCGTAACGGCACACCTAAAGGAATTATTAAAATTCAATCACCAATTATCGGAGGTTCAAAATGATAAGAAATGAATCTGAGTACAAGGAATCGCTAAAGCGAATTCAAGAAGAAAAGTCTTTAATTGAAATTCAGTACAAAAAGCTAAAAGAAAAAAAACTAAAAAATTCTGCTGTCGAACTAGCGATGGAACCCATTTTAACTTTCCATCAACAATTGGTTGAAGAAGTTGAAAGCTACGAGAAATTAAAGCGTGGTCAAATTGGCGAATTCTATAATCTTGAAGGGCTCGGGCGAACTTTGATAGCACTAAGAATAGCCAAAGGGCTGACTCAGAAAGAACTAGCAAAAACGCTTGATGTTCATGAAACACAAATTTCTAGAGATGAAAGAAATGAATATCGTGGAGCCTCTATTGAAAAGGTAAATGCGGTTCTTAATGCACTAAAGGTCCAAGTGATTTCCAAAGTGAAATCACTTGAAGGTTAAACACTGTTCTGAGCATATCACTGCACATATAGAAAGAATTTTTAAAAACGACTAAGGTAAAGTTGAATTTTCATAAAGAAGACTGGAATGGCCCCCACGAAGAAGACCCAGACACTGATAATTTAGCTTTATTAATACTAAGGCAACCAAACCCCAATTCAAATAAATGAGCTGATGCAAGCTGACTAAACTGTTTCTGATTAATTAACGAAAGACAACTTTAAATATTGTATAGACCATACCTATAATAAAAAGCCACTACATCATCTCAACAAATTTACTAGTAAATGGACCACTCACAAGTTCTTAAATCATTTCGCACCCGATAGATTTTTCTTCAAATTCTGCAAGATCGCGCTTAGCCGTTTCATCGACTGATGTTCGCGGAATTAATTTAAAGCAGGACAAGTATAAGTCCATGTGTCACTGATACTGTAACACTCTTTTGAATTGCAAATGGAATCAAAAGTGATGCCGTTATACGGTGATTTATGCTTACCCAAGGGACCAAAATCAAGAGTTTCAGGAATTACTTCTTTGTTGTTCCTTTTCTCTAATATGTCCCTTGCGCATAATTTGACACGCAATTCTTTTTTTAAAATTTTCCGCACTTTGTTTAAATGAGCTAGACATTCTTGTTTGCCTTGATTTGTCGGATTATATAAAGAAATAACTTCATTTTGTTTATTTAAGATATGCAGAACGTATTGGTGACGCCAGTTATTTTCTTTTTCGGCATTCATAAAATAGCATTCCTGGGTAATTCGATTGGTATCGATTTCAATAATATGAAGTTCTTTTTTCTCATCGGTGGTGATTTGAAAACTTTTAGTGCTTTGGCACCCGATAGCCAAACTAATAATCAAAATCAATACTGAACTACTTCTTTTTAAGTTTTCCATAAAACATCCTATATTTTTTCATGATATCATCCGCCTTCGTAGACCTATCATTCAATATACCTTTGTAAACCTGAATAACCTCATCTGATGTGACTGCTCGCTTAAGTACTTTTTCAGCGTAACTTTTTTTATACGCCAACCACCTTACCCCAAGGGCAACAGATACGTTGGGATCATTTAAATCTTTTTTTCGAATATCTTTAAAAACAAAATCTTTAGATTCACCACTTAAATCTTGAAGAATTTTTAGAGTATCGGTTGTGATCTGGGTTAATCCCGTCGCTTTGGCATTCACAGCATCAGGTTTAAATGTCGATTCTGATGCTATGAGGGCTTTCACCATATCAGGATCAAGAGGGCTCTTAAGATTTAGTTTTTTGTTGAAGTAATCAGCCCAAACAGCGATAAGATCATCGTATCTATCTTCATTAGGTAGATTTAGTTTTCCATTTGCTGGGTATAAAATATTTTTCTTGTCATAATTTTTCAAAGTTAAATCAATCAGATTTAAATCTAAATACTGCCCCTCAATATGGCGCAGATGTCGATCGACAATCGTTCGGCCTGTTGGATTTTTTTTACTGACGGGTACGCGGCGCGGGTGCTCTCGAACAACTACAGTTTTAGTTTTTTTCTTTACTGGCATAAAAAATTCTATGTTTTTTAAAGACGAGAAGTCAATTTTCATTTACAAAAAAGAAAACCATGGCATCGAAGAATTAGTCCTCCATCCAACATCAAAATTTCTTTTAACCTGCATCGCAGAAGCCAGCATTCAAGAAACAAATTTCACCCCTATTTAAAAGCATAACAATTGAATCCCAATCTTCCTCAGACTATTTATTCTAGTAGGCGTTGGACTCCCTCACTGGGCACCAAATTTCTTTTTATAACCATTGCGATTATCAAAAAAAATGAGGCTAGCGGATTAAGTTTCTACGATTCACTTATTCTTTTAGATCTGTCCATAAGCAAATTATGGAAAGCCTCTTTGTTTTCAGCAGATAAAAAGCTTCTTTCAATAAGCCCTTCAGCATCAAAAAACGAATCCAACATTTTCTCACGTACGCGCACCATAACTTTTGGGGGAATTTTTAAATTATTTCCAAAAGCTAAAAAGTCACTCCATTTTAATTTGTTTTTGCGCCCGTTGATTGGTAAGGCAAGCTCTTCGTTATCCTCTTTGGCTGGAATTAATAGTCGCGTACTCACGAAATCATAGCCAGGGCTCATTCGAATCGATTTACTGCGAGGGTCTTCCCATAAAGAAAAGTTTTTCAAATGCATATCGGCATTGCCAATCCAAAAAGAAAATAAAATGATCTGAAATAAAGTCAGTTTATCATCTTGAGGTTGTGCTGAATATTTATCGATTACTTTGCCGAGGCTTTCACTTGATCCGCTGTATTTTTTAGCGGTGCTCTTTCCAGAAAGTTGACAAAAGTCTTCTATCTGAATTTTTACATTTTCAACACGGTCAAAGCGGCGCGTGATATAGGCCCGCTCACCACTGGACAAATACACAAGTCCACATTCTGCCACGGGAATCTGTTGTAGCTCTGCCAGTTTCATACTTAGGTGTTCGATCTCAGCCATTTCAGGATATTCTTCGGTGGACGGTTTTAAAATGAAACGTGCGTCTAATCCGACCACAGTAAGGCGTTCCTTTTTTTCATCCTGGACCGGAGAAAGAGATAGTTTTTTTTGCACACCGGTTAAGGTCAGCCGTTGATTGATTTGCAGTAATGCCAGTTTATCCAAGTCATGGGTTGAAACGTCGATCATGGGGGCATGTGAAAATCCAAAAAGATTCTGCGCACACTTTTTGTGATATAAAGATTCTTCCTTTTTAAGATCATTCATGCAAACAAGACATCGATCTGACGACATTGCTGCGCTCGATATTTTTTGCAAGTTTTTTTTAGTATTTTCTTCTTCGGTGTGTTTGTGGTTTTCACCAAGCACATGACCCGCACCGATACAGTCCTGGCATGTGGTCAGCAGTAAAGTCATGCGGTCATTTTTTTGAATCTTCCAGTTTTTTTCAGCTAAGTTTAAAAGCCAGCCTTCGGGTATCAGGCCGTCAAAAAAAGGGAAAAGCTCATCGGAAATATAGGTATTTTGGATTGTAGGAAGAGTCCAACTAACAGGCTTTGCTTCAGGTAAATAACCAAAATTAAAAGATCCGTCCGTATTTTTTTCAATTGAGCCAATTTGCTGATTTTTAAAATATACACGTCCCTTAGACATTAACTACCTCGTCTTTTAACTTCAAGACTTGCCCCTAAATAATCCAGCAGTTCAGTCACTTTATCAAGGCGAGCCGTTTTTTTACCTAGCTCAAACTCTTTAACGAATCGGGTACTAAGGCCGGCGCGAAAAGCTAATTCTGTCTGGGTGTAGCCTAATTCTTCGCGGCGAATACGCACAAACAGTGAAATGGGCGAAATTTCTGATTCGATTTCCTTTTTAGTCCGTCTAGAGGAATTCATTTGGCTCTTCTTTTTCATAAAACAATTATAAGCCCCGATCGGGGGTTATTTCAACATATTCTGTTATTTTATACCCCGATCGGGGTCTATTGAATGAAAAATGTGCGTTTTAAACCCCGATCGGGGGCTAAGATCGCTTTTTTTTGCCCAGTTGGTGGAATTGGCAGACACGCTTGGCTCAGAGTCTAGACTATTCAGCAAAAGCATCTTTTAAAAATTTACTTTTAACATCTTCGGATAAAGGCTTTTTTGAAGAAGCCTGAGATTCAAAAATCTTTGACCAAACATTTAAACCCTGCTCCTTGTCGGAACGGCTGCCGGTTTTATATTCTGTTTTAGAAAACTGAATATAGGAGGTTCCTAAATAGGTTTTACCTTCAATAACTAATTTAAACTCTTTTGAATTGGGCTTAAGTTTAAATCGCAATATTCTTAGTTTTTTATCTGATCCAGCTCCAACTTCAGCATCAGACAAAAGTTCTGCTATATCACTTTTTTTTCCAAACTTGTCCTCGGTGTATAACTTACTAATTTCAAAAATTTTCGAAGGGAAGTTAGCTACTTCGACTTTAACTTTATCGAAAGGAAGCTGAGCTGCAGGATAACTAAACGTGTCTAGTGATCCGTGGCCCAGAACTTTCCAGAACGCTTGAAAAGATATTTGGTCCATATCGTAAAACGAAATGGGGTCATCAATAATAATTTTTTTACTTTCACGACAAAAAACACCACCGCCAGTCGCTTTGGCGATTGCTAACATAGTAGGGTCAACTTTACATTCAAATGCTTGTAAAGACTGCGCAAAAATAAAAGTGGCAAAAATTAATTTCATTTTATCATCGTAAGTTTAAACGAAAATTTCAGTCAATAATCTAGTACCATTTGCAATAAACTTTGGCTAAGTTGAGCCCATGAATGGCGAATCGAACATAAACCTCACCCGCTTCATCGAAAGGGATCATGGCCACTTGATTGTGGCACTTACACATTTACTTCACGAGGCATACGCTCCATTAGCAGCTAAAGGCATGAAATACTTAGCAACCCATCAGCCGCCAACAAAAACACTGGAACGACTACTTGATGGGGAATCTTACTTAGCTTTTTTAGATGGAAGTTCAATGATGGAAAAACTAGAAATTCGCGCCAAAGAACTTGGCGCCTCGGAAATTGCACTTGATACGTCTGAACACGCTGCAGATTTAATTAGCCGGTACGAAAAACGCGGCTATCTTATAGTTGCGCATGCTAAGTGGGAAGTTACGAATTATCGCTCGGTCGTTATGGCCAAGAAGCTTTAATGAACCGCGCACCCTAAAAAGTGTACGATACTTGCGAAACAACCCCGCTAAACAAAATATCCAACTGGTTTTCAAAAGTACTACCATTATCTTGATATTTGCTTTTAAACTGCGAGCCAAGCGTTTGATAGCCGATCATTACCGATACCGCGCTAAACTGAGCCTGTGCACCAGCTTCAATTCCAAAACCCGGAAGGTAGTTTCCATCATCAATATTTGAAACATCCGCGATGTAGGAAAGACTAAGACGAACAAATTAATAATTTCAACTTAGCGTTTTTTGTAAATCAATTAGGTCCACAAAGTTTTCAATGCTTGTCTTGTCAATTCTTATCAAGACATCCCAGTCTTCAAATCAATATTTTTTACGAACCCTCTTTATCTCTTACTAAGTCCTAGAGGTCGATCTATCTTCGGTTTCGTGAATCTGAACGTAACGATCTTGGCTAGCGCTATTTTCTAAAGCACCAAGAATGGAATTTTAAATGCCGTCAATTGAACTGGTCGCAGTGCTTCCGCGAAAGGTACTTACATCATAACTCTGTACTCGGAGAAATTCGATATTAGAAAAAAGGAGCGGCGTACCTTAGAAAGTACTTTCCCCTCGTAGTCAGTTTAGATATTTCGAATTTACAATAGGCTTTGCTTTTTCTAAAGAATCT
>JANPNP010000028.1:0-4236 GCA_031427535.1 Bdellovibrionales bacterium
TATGAAAATTTTACGACAGAACCCGGTTGTGCTGCCGTGGTGGCACGAGCATTCTTTTCCCATGGATCATCCGAAGGACAGCCGATGCAGGTAATTTGCATTGGACAATAAAAATTGGTGGGAAATCCCATCAGTTTGGAAATTGAACTAGCTAAGATGACATCTGGCACTTCGCCTTTAAATTTAAATAAGTTTGCGTTCGAGTATTTAACCCGTCGAACTGATTTACCGCTTTTCTTGGTTGCATCGTCAAATTCACACAAAAACTTTGGCGATCCGCCGCTTAGTTTTTTCTTTGTTTGATCGGAATCAGCGATGTACCGACATGTGTATTCAGGCCACTTAACTTTACCATTTTCAAGATAAGAAAAATTAGCATCACAGTTGGGTTTCACGATGTCTTCAACAATGTGAATTGATTCAACAGGCTTATCCTGCGGAACGAAAATTTCTGCATCCTTTATAATTTTTAGTCGTTTGGTAGGATCAATTTCTTGAAAGTAATTCTTATAATCTTTGGCTTTAAGCTCTTTATTTTCTGCCTTTGCAATGTTACGCTCGAGCACAACAGATTGCTTGTGTTGACACCCAGTTGCGAAAGCTAAAATTAATATTATAAACGCGAAATATTTAAAAAAATTCATTATTTTCTGCATGAAAACAGAATAAGCTATTTTAAATCCTATTTCCACAAGACCCGCCTTAAGGCCAACGCAAAAAGGAAATTAATTTGACACAAAATCATAATAATTTTTATTCAAAAGCCAAATATTACGACGTGGCTTTTAACTTTAAAAATGTAATTGAGGAAAACCAAACGGTGCTTGATGTTTTTGAACGCGTAATAGGAAAAAAAGCCACCTCATTTTTAGATATTGCTGCAGGTCCTGCAACTAATGCTGTGCAAATGGCCCAACGCGGTCCGCAAGCTTCGGCGTTAGATTATTCACCTGAAATGGTAAGTTATGGTCTAGAAAAGGCAAAACAGACAAAGGTCGAAATTAGCTATCTGCAAGGTGATATGCGCTACTTTGAATTACCAAGCCCCGTAGATCTTGCGGCAATTTTTATGGATTCAACTTCATATCTTCTTACAAACGATGACGTCATTAACCACCTAAATGCTGTCGCTAAGGCATTAAAAAAAGACGGGCTATATTTCCTTGAAATGTCGCACCCACGCGATGTATTTTCTATGGGAACACGGTGAAATTATTGAAAGTTCTGAACAGCGCTGCTTTACGTTTAATGAAATCGACGCACTTGTTCGAGCCTCAGGCTGTTTTGAAATTGTTGATATTTTAGGTTCACTTAAACCAAACGTTAAATTTATAATGATAAGGAATGCTGGTGAACTCAATACTTTTTGGATATGTAATGAAAGCACAGTGTCCTGCGGTAACTTCATTTGCGGACTATCGTGGCTTGTGTTGGAATAAAAATTAACTAAGGCGATTATAGAATGAAGTCCTACTACCATCAATATGAAAAACCTTCTATGCTTCGATTAGTTCTTAATGAAAATGGGGTTGATCATGGATAATAAAATTTTAATTTATATCAAATCGTTCGTCGCAGGCATTCTATCGACACTTATTTTTCATCAGGGAATTTTATGGGTCATTAACTTATTCGTAGATATTCCATTTAAGCCTTACAGCATGGACCCTACGAAACCATTTGGCACACCAAGTATTATATCTACCGCGTTTTTTGCGGGGCTATGGGCCGTGCTAATTTGGCAGCTGGTTAAGAATCGGACTTGGAAATCGCAAGTGGCTTATTCTATTATTCTGGGTGCCGTGTTACCCACATTAGTTGCATTCGCTGTTGTGCTGCCACTAAAAGGAATTGAATTTAACTGGGCATTTATTCCACCTGGTCTAGTTCTGAATGGTATATGGGGATTTGGAATTTGGGTCATAATGTATTTACTTTGTCGTAAGACAGTCGCTAAAAGTTAAATTTTTTAAATTAAGCTCTACAAGGGTGATTAATTTTAAGCGTTAACGATACGCTTAATTTTTAACCTTAGGAGCTTTTGTGAAAAAAATAATCGCAACTTTATGTTTTTGTTTCTCGGGTGTTGCTTCTGCTGAATTGATTTTAATTCCTCAATGCTTTGGCTCAGCACATGTAGCTCAAGAAGAGCCTTACATACTAACTTTGAATAACGCTAATCCTGCATATTTGAATCGCATGGTCAGCGACCTGACGAATTCAGGCTTGGTAGTTGTGAACGACTTAATGGACTTTGATTCAAGCCAGGTTCTTATGCTTTCTGTAGATTCTCATAAGGCAATGGTTCGCGTTAGCAGTCAGTCAAAAAGTGCAAGCTCTGTGAATAGGGCGGTCGCACAGAAAGTTCGAGCAACGTTTAGAAAGTATAAGACAAAATACTATCTAGAATGTAACGGTAACATTATAGGCTAAGCCCCGATTATTTTTTGGGTTTAGAAGGCTTTGGCACTTTGTGTTTAATTTTTTGATCTAGAACATCGTGGCCTTGATTCGCAACCCTAAATTCTTCACCAAATTTTTCTGATTCTATCATTTTTTTACGTAGCTCGGATCCACGGACTTGGTGAACTTCGGAAGTCTCTTGTTTTTTATCAGTTTTCATAATGCCCCTTATCGAATGCTAATTCTGCATTCAATATTTAACAGAGCAAAAGCTATTCCAAATTAGCACGTACTACTTTTTAGCAGGAGTCTTGGGCTTTCCGTGTATCATAAGCATGGTTTTTTCTGATGGCTTTGGCTTAGGTTTAAAAACCATTTTGGTTTTTGCAAAAGGCGCCGATTTTTTCCCGGCGGCATTAGCTTTCGCTTTTGCTGGGCGCGGCTTCATTTGATCGCGCGGCACATGTAGCCGTTTACCCTTATCATCTTTAAATCGATTTTTAAGTTCCTTAGGCGATTGGCCTTTTCCTTCAAGCGAAGCTATTAATCGCAGATCTCTTTCGGTTACCAAATTAATCACAAGACCAGCACGACCAGCACGCGCTGTACGCCCCACGCGGTGAAGATAATTTTCCATCTGTTTTGGTAGATGATAATTGATAACACGACCGACATGTTCCAAATCTAAACCGCGGGCTGCTAAATCAGTAGAAACTAATAAATCATATTCACCTGCGCGAAATTTTTTAAGATTCATCCGCCGTTCGCTTTTATCCATTTCCCCGCGGTAAACTAAACATTGAAATCCTTTTTCAACAATTTCTTTTGCTAGCTTGTCACATTGGTCGCGCGTGTTCGTAAAAACTATTGTGCCACCAGAAACTTTTTGTTTTAAAAGTTTTTCGAAAAGTGGCCAGCGTAAGCCGTCGATGACAATTTCATTTTGTGTTTGTAATGTTTTAACAACTTTGCCACTACCACTGCTGCGCACGACTTCGGCTTTAGCAAAAAGTGAATTAATCAGCTCTTGTACTGTTTTAGAGACTGTAGCAGAAAATAAAGCAAGTGGTGTATTAGGTTTGCACTCGCTTACTATGCGGTTAGATTCTTCTAAAAAGCCTTTATCTAACATCTGATCAGCTTCATCAAAAATTAATACTTTCACATCCGAAAGATTAATTAACTTTTTATCCATCAGTTGGATCAAGCGCCCAGGAGTTGCCAATAATATTTCAAACGGGCCGCCGATGTTTCTTCTAGCTTGTTCGAAAGTCATGCCGCCTAAGGCAGGACGCACACGTAAGCGCGTGTCATGTGTGTAATTCTTAAAAACTTTCGAAACTTGTTCGCCTAAGTCACGTGTTGGTACCATGACGATCGCTCGGGGTGACGCATCTTTTGTTACTGGCTGACCTTGATCTTCAAGTGATTTTAAAAGATGTAGCAAAGGCAGCGCGTACGTTAATGTCTTTCCACTTCCTGTTTCAGAAACTCCGACCACAGTCTGACCCGACATCATTAAGGGTATGGCAAATTTTTGAATTTCGGTCGGAGTAAAAATACGCTGAGTTTTTAATGTTTTAAGTAAAGAGGGAAGTAGGCCAAATTCAGGGAAAGTGTTCATACGCAAAATGTCCTTGGTGGTGATGCAGGTTCGACCGACTGTAGCTGGAAAATGCCATAGGCTCTAGCACTATTTAGGGGTAGGGTTGAAAAATGAAAACATACCCCCGATACCTTGTCCTTAATGTAGAAACTATTACATAGTGATACGCAGTAAAGGAAACCGCTTATGTCTAAGGTTCTACTTATTTATTGTCATCCAAACCCAAA
>JANPNP010000029.1:0-5233 GCA_031427535.1 Bdellovibrionales bacterium
GTTTATCCCGAAAACAAATTTCCAACTTACGATGAAGATTGACGGCTATGTTCCTCGATCGTAAGCGCGACCTGCTCCCGCCGCTTCAGAATCAGAGATCAAATTAAAAAATTAGATAACCATGCAAGAAGCACGATCACGAAAAGAGAACCAACTAGCGTGTAGGCGCGTTTCTTTTCAACCGCAAAATTTTCATTAAGTCCAACGATCGCTAGCAGTGAAGTGAAAGCAAAACCAATTAAACTAATCGGCGCGAAATATTCAGAAATAATTTGAAATAAGTAAAATGGAATTGACGATAATATAATAAGAATAAAAATTTTCTTATAACTTTCCGTACGGTTTTCAAAAAACTGAAAATAATAGTAAACAAACAAGGCCAGCAGCATCGCACTTACAGTGGTTACGATGGGCATTAAGAACAATCCGTATAGCACGCGGTAAAAATTAAGCTTAATTAAACCTGCCAAAATTCCAGAGGCAAGCGCCAACAAAATTTGGACAGTAAAAACTGACGGCCAATTCCAGTCGGGAAGTTGTTTTATTTTTTCGACCGGGCTTTTTACGAACTCTAATAAGTCGTTTAACAACAATTTTAAATCAATTGGTTTTGCACCCGGAGTTACGTCACGCATATATTTCATTCTCGGCAAGTTTCACGCAATGGTCAAGAAATCGATCATAGGTTAGCTGGTTGAAACGTAAGAAAGTGCGCTCAAATGGTGGCGTTTCGGTCCTTACAACCCAATTAAAAATTCGGTGAAGGGCATAATTTGCAGTCGTTAATGGTTTCTCGGTAATTTTAAAAGTTTCGAATGGTAGTTCTGAATCTGTCGATGAAATTACCGTTAAACTTTGTAGACGCTCGGTAATTAGTTCTGCTTTTAGTTCATCGTAAACCAGTTGATCCATTATCAGGTGCAGTTTGCCAGCTTCTAAGCTAAGCCACTTTTTAAATGCCGCTTGTCTAAGGGCGTATCCGCGAAAGGGTAAGCTTAAAGTCGACGTCACATAACCGTGTTCGAAGAGAAAACGGGGTAGCATCCCATACGAATTTTGGTAATGGAACAGACTTCGAGGTCCAGGAACGAAGACCAGCGGGCTTTTCGTTAGTAAACAGTTAGGTCTTAGGACGAGGTTATCGAAGTTCATAGATAACAGCATAGAAAAACAACAGGGCCTTTGGCAAACTTAACTTATGATCAAGCAACGCCGTTCGTGTTATTGTGCTTTTTGTAAAACCGCTCGAAAAGTCTATAAACATAAAAGTTTAACTTATCTTGAAGTTTTAGGTCTTATCTTTCTAAGCATTACTTTTACCTTTGTATTTTTTAAATCCATGGACCCGCGTGGTCTGTTCATTGTGGGTTCGGCACTGTTAGTTGGCGAAATCTTCACGCAGTTAAAATGGCGCACAGCCATGGTTTGCCAAAACTGCGGCTTTGATCCCATTTTGTATTTACGTGATCACGAGGCGGCAGGGCTTAAAATTAAAGCATTTCTAGAGAAAAGGTCAACTTCACCTGCACATTTATTAAGACCGCCAATCATTTTACCAAAAGTAAAAGCAAGTCCCTTAAAAGTGCCACGTGCGCCATCGCAAAATCTTTCGTTAAAAATATAAATTATTTCATCTATACTTCACCGTGTGAAGAAATTGGCTCTACTTTTTTTGTTCTACAGTTTAACTGTTTATTCGGCCCAAAAAGGAACTGTAAATGTTCCCGAGGCCGACATTTACAGCGATGAAGACTTCGATGCCGAAGTCATCGAAAATGTAAAACGCGGCGAAACCTATTTAATTTCTAATAAAACGTACGGTGCCTTTTACAAAATTAAATTGAAGTCTGGAAAAATTGGCTACATTGCAGACTACCAACTAGATATTAATGGAAAACCATTTCAGGAAAAACCATTTCGTACAGATGGCGACGAGTTATCGCAGCCAAAAAAATCTAACAAAAGCAAAAAATCAAAACAAGATGATCCCGTTGAAAAAGAATATGAAGACGATGATGACGATCTTTCGTTTAAAACTGACCTTTCCGGCGTGACGCTACAACTGATTAATTTTCACGAGGAAACCTTAGGAACGTTGCAGGTCGATAATTTGTATGCGGTGGGATACAAGAAAATGAATGAAAGCCTTGCTTGGGAAGTGTTTGTATCGCCGCAGGCGCCAAAATACTACGCAGAAAAATCGAAGGGTTCCGTCGAGGGTTTCCATATTTGGGGGCTTTCCGGTTTTAACACGCTGGTGCCGGTTTCGAAATTTTCAAGGCTGCGGTATGGCGGGTCATTGATGCTGCATGGGGCGCGGACAAAAGTGACAACACCAACAAAGTCCTACGAGCTTCAAGACATTACACTGGGCGCTGCGCTGGAAGGCGCTTACGTTGTGCAGATTAAAAAAGTGGCTTTTGAAATTTCACTTAAGTATTTCTTCGACCGTGAAAACTATGGTGGCCTTGGCCTTTCATTGCTTTTTTAGCTTACGGCAATTATAAGTTGCTATGTCTATACAGGTCCTTTCTGCTGAGGTTATCAATCAAATCGCTGCCGGTGAAGTTGTCGAACGGCCTGCACATTTAGTTAAAGAGCTTATAGAAAATAGCATTGATGCCGGCGCCACTGAATTAGTGATTGAAACCGCTCACGGCGGACGCTTTGTACGTGTTGCTGATAATGGGGTTGGCATTTACCGTGATGAATTACCTAAAGCGCTCGAGCGCCACGCAACCAGCAAAATACAAGTTTCAAATGACCTTTGGAACTTAAATACGTTTGGTTTTCGCGGCGAGGCCCTAGCAAGTATTGCCGCAGTTTCAAAATTTTCGTTACAAAGCGTGCAGCGCACAGAGAAAAAAGCCAGTCAAATTCAAGCGCAGTTCGGAAAAGTTTCGGCCGTGCTGCCAAGCTCGAGAAGTTCAGGAACAGAAATAAAAATTGAAGATTTATTTGAAAATGTTCCTGCGCGTTTAAAATTTATGAAGTCCGAATCAGCTGAATCTCAGCAGATAAAGCAGATTGTAAAAGCTGCGGCACTGGCCCATCCACAGATTGAATTTAAACTTATTCAAGACGGAACTTTGCAGTATTTTTTTAAATCGGCGGGTTCATTACAAGAACGCGCGCAAATTGTATTAGAAAAAACATCTCTGTATTTCACTGCGGCTTCGCGCGGAAATTTTTCAGTAGAAATTGCTTTTTCTTCGCCCCATGAAGTTGTTAAAACATCAAAGCAGATCTGGATATTTGCGCAAAATAGGTTTGTGCAAGACCGTGCGCTGCAAGCCGCTGTGTTAGATGCGTATCGAAGCCTGCTGATGCACGGCGAATATCCGCTAGTTGTGGTGAAATTAAAGTGTGATCCCAGCGAAATTGACGTCAACATTCACCCGACAAAAAGTCAGGTAAAGTATCAAGATTCAGCGTCGGCCTTTCGTTGTGTGCACGGCGCACTTCGCGCGGCGCTAGAACAAGCACCGTGGATTACAAAACCTACCACTACTGAATCAGTTAGCAGCACCTATATGGAAGGCGTCACTGCAGCAGTTGCGAACTATTCAAGGAACCTCAGTTTTCAAGATCACTCGCTGGGAATGACCCACTTCAAACAAAAAGATTTTTCCATGAAGCCCGCAGAAGTTGTTCGGACCAAAACCGGCGGCTATTGGGCTGATGTGCAAATTCTGGGTCAGGCTAATTTGACGTATATTATTTGTCAAAAAGGGGACCGCTTGATTTACGTGGATCAACATGCAGCGCACGAGCGTGTCGCTTTTGAATCCCTGATGGAAAGCTGGAACAAAAAGAAATTTGAAGTCCAAGATTATTTATTTCCGTTTGTGATCGATCTGTCTGCGGACAAGGTCGAGGCCTTGTTAACAATTCAAGAAAGCATTCTTGAATTAGGTATCAAAATTGAAAGATTAGGCCCGATAAGTCTGGGGATCACGTCAGCTCCTAGCCTAATAAAAGATTCAGCTTTGCCGCCACTATTTGAAAAAATGGCAGCTGATATTATAGATCATGGCGGAAGTTACGCCATTGAAAAAAAAGTAGGGGACATCTTTGCAACGATGGCGTGTCATTCGGTTGTACGTGCAGGTCAAAGCTTAAGCCATGCGCAAATGCATGAGCTTCTCATTTCGATGGACCGGTTTGCACTGTCAAGTTTTTGCCCGCACGGGCGGCCCGTGTCAGTTGATACTACATTTATGGAATTGGAAAAATTGTTTGGCCGAATTAACTGATAACAAAGATAAAAAATTTATATTTGTTATTGGTCCTACGGCGATCGGTAAAAGTCAGTGGGCCTTACAGCAAGCCATTAAGTATCAAGGTAGCATTGTTAATATCGACAGCGTGCAACTTTACCAGGGATTAGAAATAGGTTCGGCCGCGCCTACAGCAGCTGAAAAAAAACAGGCTCCGCATTATTTATACTCTTACGTTAAAGCTCCGCAGGAGATGACCGCCGGTGTTTACCTTCGCGATTTTTACAATTTAATAACTTCGGAAAATTTAAAGGGCCCTGTTTTTATTGTTGGTGGCACTGGTTTTTATATTCAGGCCTTAGAAAAGGGAATGTACGACGTAGCACCTGGCGATGCCAAAGTTCGAAAACAAATAGAAGATGATCTAAAGGCGAATGGGGCTGATTCGTTTTTTACAGAACTGTCGGCAGCCGATCCGTTACATGAAATACATATCAACGATCATTACCGATTGGCGCGTGCGATTGAAATACTGCGAACCTCTGGAGCAACGCCTACGCAATTAAAGGCAAAAGCAGTCTTACAAAACGCCAATGCATTTCCTTACCCGTACTTAAAATTGGGATTCACCGATTCGAAAGAGGCGCTTTTACCACGGGTCCAAAAACGAACCCGATTTATTTTAGATAGCGGAATTATTGATGAGACTAAGTCGTTTCTTGAGAAGGGGTTTGCAAATTGGTCACCACTTGCAAGCGTTGGTTACAGAGAGGTCGCAAATTATTTGATACATAATAATTCGAGGGCTGCTGGCCACGAGTCGTTATTTGAAAGCATTGTAACTAGCACCATGCAGCTAATAAAAAAGCAAAAGACTTGGTTTCAGCGTGATCAAGCGACGCTATGGTTCGAATCTTCCGCAAATGATCAGTTGGAAGCAGCTGCACGCCTTGACCTGTATTTAACCTCGGTTGACCAAAACGTCACAGCAAAGGGATACTAACCGAATGAAA
>JANPNP010000030.1:0-4923 GCA_031427535.1 Bdellovibrionales bacterium
ACTGGCTTAGGCGCGCCGCACTGGGCACCAAGTGCGCGTGGTGAAATTACGGGATTAACTCGCGGGTCTACCAAGGCGCATATTGCTCGTGCCACTTTGGAAGCGATGGCTTTACAGAATGCGGACATTCTGCGGGCCATGGAAAAAGATTTAAAGAAAAAAATAAGGGTTTTACGCGTTGACGGCGGCGCTGCAGAAAATAATTTGCTAATGCAATTACAAGCCAATTACCTGCAAGCGCGCGTTGATCGCCCACAGCAATTGGAAACCACCGCAATCGGGGCGGGTTACTTAGCAGGCTTAGGTTGCGGTCATTGGAAAAATTTAAATGAAATAAAAAACATTTGGAAAAAGGAAAGCGAATTTAAACCAGCACTGTCACTGCCACTTTTAACCGAGCGCTTATCGCGGTGGAAAAAAGCCGTGGCTAAAGCGCGCAACTAAAATTATCTTTTCTGAGCTTTACTTTCTTTTAGGGCGTGATTCATCTGCTTTAGTCGGCTTGAAAATGCTGTTAACATAGATGACGCCCAGGTTGGCAAATCGTTTAGCATCATCTCGTAGCCTTCACTTGATATTTTCATTAACTTACAATCCGTCATAGCCTGGGCAGATGCGGTGCGGGCACCCTTATCGATAAGCGCAAATTCTCCGAAAGTTTCTCCGCTTTTCAGCCGCGCAATCTCGACCTTTTGGCCAGTTTTGTCTTTGGTAAATATCAAAATTTCGCCGGCTTCAATAATATAAAAATGAGATTCAATATCGCCCTCGAAAAAAATAAACTCGGTCGCTTTAAATGATTCTTTTGAAATCGAGCTCATGGTTTCTCCTGTGCTGACAGCGGCACTTTCCTATAGCATGCCTAGGTTTTAAAAAAATCACACGAAATTTCTTAATCGTGTCTGAACTGACTTTGGTCTAGAAACTTTGACTGTACACTGACAACTTCAAGTCACAGTGGCACAAAAGCAATTTAAGCGCTTCTGGTAGGTTACAGAGCGAAGAAAATTTTTTAGAAGTTATACGTGTATGCGCAGCTAAGCGTGAAATTTATGACAGCGTGCTCTTTGAGCATTGGTAGTCTGTACTATTTTATCAGTTTTGTTCTTCGCTTTTGCAAGACAAAGGAGTTAGCATAATGCACACATGCAACACTTTATTTCAGTATCAATTCTGACAATCATTCTTTCTATTGCCACTGTAAATCGTGCGGCCGAAGCACAGAATCGTATCGAGATTCGTCAGGCCGAGCTTACTAAAAACAGCGAAATTCAGACTGAGCTAAAAGTGCCGGAAGTTAAGCCGGATACGCCTTCGAAGGTAAAAAAGTCTGCTGCCACTGATAAGGCTGAAAAAGCTGAGAAAATGGAAAATGCCGAGTTAAAAATATTGACTGATTTTTTTGAAATTAAAAAGAATCATCCAGATCAAGCCATACAAAAAATTGCCGAATGGAAGCCCGAAAAAAGCGAAGATGTCCACTATAAAAACTTTTTTTTAGCAGAGGTCGAAAAATCTGCGGGCGGGTACTGGATACTTTATAAAGAACTTAAAAGATCAAAAAAATTATTACGCGTTCAGCTTGAATCATTAAAATCGATTTTAGTATTAGATGTACTTGATAAAGATGCCATGAAGAAAGCTGCCATACCTACAGCTGAATTTAAAAAAGAAGCTAAATTGATGGTGCGGCGTATGAACAGCTTACCCGAGGGCTTAGATTTCGAGTTAAAATATTTAAATTGGATTTTGAAACATCAAGAAACCGCCGAGTTATGCAAATCTGAACGCAACAGGTGGTTAGCACAGTCTAGCTTAGCTTTAGCTGATATTTCTGCGGGTTTAAGCAAGTGCCCAGTTGAATTCGATGATTTCTTGTACCGCATGCGCATGCTGATTTTTTCTGGCGAAGAGAAAAAGGCGCAAAGCGAATTGCAAGAATTTACAGTCAGTCAAAAACTAGAAGGCTGGCAAAAGGCCTACGTACAAGCCATATTTTATTCGAACGTTGGCGACCCTGCATCAGCATTTAAAGAAGTAAAAGATTTCGAAAAAGAGATTTTAGCAACAGATGATTACTACGACAATTTATTTTATATCGCCCAGCGCGCTGGTGAACTTGGAAAAGCTGAGGAATTAATTAATAAAATTATTGCCAGGGCTAGAAATGCAAAGGAAAAAAAAGAATTTACGTTTCAAAAGGCATTTCTATTTTATCAGACTAAAAAGTACCAAGAAGCTATTGATTTATTCGGTCAGTTAATCGAAACGCACCCTTCGCACAAAGCAAAGCGAAAGCGTTCGGACTATGATGATTTAACCTGGCTTAAAGCATGGTGTTACTATTTAAATAAAAACTATGCAGAAGCTAAGATTGAATTTATTGCGAACAAAGCGTGGACCAGGGATAAAGCAAGAAACCTTTACTGGTTAGCACAAACCGAGTGGGCCCTTGATAATCATATAACTGGGCTTGATTACTTTAAGCAGTTGGCACAGCCACTTTTGCGTGGTGAATTTTTTAATTACTATAATTTGTTAGGCTGGCTACGTTTTGAGTCTTACAAATCATTCGTGAAAAGCAATTTGCTGGCAAACCAAATGTCACTTTTACGTGCCGGGCGCGGACCTTACTTTTTGCCTGACGATCAGGCCAACCCTATGCGCATCATCACCGAGTACAAAACATATTTCGAGGATTTATCACAAACCGATGAGGGTGATATTCAAATTGTAAATAAAGATGCCGAGGTTGCTTCAGAATCCGAAAGTGAAATCGTCATTCAAGGGTCAGCCGATCTAAGAAAGCAAATCCGTTGGGCCGAATCACTAATTAAGTGGGGTTACCCAGATTTGGCAAAGTGGCATCTTTATGAAGTTGAAAAGTCATTAAAAAAGCGAAACACAGCAGATCCGTTGATTCAGCATTACATCGATAAAAGTTTGCACAACCGGGCCTTGTCGCTGATGCAGAAACTGACGTCAACACAACAAAAAAAGATTTCACTGCGGGATGATGACCTACTATGGAAGTCGATATATCCGCGCGCCTATCAGCTAAACGTCAGCGCCGAATCGCAGAATCGAAAAATTAGTCCGAATTTAATTTGGTCTATCATGAAAGCTGAAACTCAGTATAAACAAGATGCCATTTCGCCAGTGGGTGCGGTGGGGCTGATGCAATTTATGCCGTACACATCGCAAAAAGTAGCAGCTATGATAAAAGATCCCTACGATTTGCAAAATCTTTTTAAGCCTGAAGTTGCAATTCAGTATGGTGCTGCTTACTTGAAAAAGCTTTCGGTTGAGTTTGACGGGCAGCTACCGTTAATTGCGGCAGCCTACAACGGTGGCCCGCACCGTGTGAAGCTGTGGTTACGAAATTTTGGGGATATTGATTTCGATGTTTTTATCGAACATATTCCATTTGTAGAAACACGAACGTATGTGAAGCGGGTGCTTAGTTTTTACGTCACCTACCAAAAAATTTACGATGATAAAATAGACCTTAAGAAAGTAAAGTTTTTGACAGAAAAAAATCCATTCCAAATTAAAGAGCCTATTTCCTTAAAAGAGGAATGGGATGTGCCATTACGCTAGATAGTTCGAAATAAGCCACCAAACTTAAAGACAGGATGTCCAATGTTAATAAGTATACTTTTCTACTTTTTAACTTTATCGCTTACAGCAACGCCGGTTGCAGCTCATGACGTGTCGGCAAACCCAGAAACTGTCATCACAAATCTGGATCAGGCACTAGCTGTCGGTGGGGTTATCTTATCAAAAGATAAATCACTAAATCTTGCGGTCACGTATTTAACTCAGTTGCAGCTAAATCAACTGTCAAAGTTAAATCATTCACTGGGTAAATGTGCGGGGTTTGAAACGTTGGACGCCAGCGAAATTAATCAGCCTGGGGTTCTACTTGAAAAACTTAAAGTATCGGACATGAAGATTAATAAGATAGGACTATCACGGAAATCGGTAATTGAATTCAATGACGATTATCAAAAAATTGCAAATTTAACTGATCCGGTTCAATTACAAAAGACCGTGACCTGGATATCGTCTTACCCAAATCGCTATAATAAGGCGCCGTCACCCAATCAACATGTCGTTGATCTACAAACGAAATTAAACGAGTGGATGACAGGTGCTAAGTGGAAGTACCAGGTCGACCTGATAGCTCACCAGTCTACAAACCAAAAAACAGTGCGCTTAACCATTCCAGGAAAAACAAATCCGAATGAGGTTATTGTTTTGGGTGGGCACTACGACTCTATCAATCAAAGTTTTTTCGGAAACAAAGATAAAGCACCTGGAGCAGACGACAATGCCTCGGGAAGTGCGAATCTAATTGAAGCATTAAAAGCACTAAAATCAGCAGAGCAACCACAACGTACACTAGAATTTTATTGGTACGCAGGTGAAGAAAGCGGCTTACTAGGATCTGCAGAAATTGCAAAAGAAGCGAAAGCAAAAAATAAAAACGTTATCGCCGTACTGCAATTAGATATGACACTTTTCCCAGGCAGCGGAGAACAAGTCGTAGGCTTAGTAACTGATTACACCAGTCCATGGTTACGAGACATCCTAACATCGATCAACAACACGTACGTCAAAGCCAGACTGGTAGACGACGAGTGCGGCTACGGTTGCAGCGATCACGCTTCATGGCACAGGCAAGGCTATCACGCAGTAACACCGTTCGAGGCGGTAACAAGCACGATGAACCGAAACATCCACACGGAAAATGATGTGATTGACACAAAATCAAGTTTCCAGCACTCAAATTCATTCACAAAATACGCCGTTCTTTTCGCACTTGTGTTAGGAAATTCGGAACTTAAAGCTCCAACAAACTAAATGAATATTTTGATCAGACGGCCCGGTCGGCCGTCTGAAGTCGCCTCTCATGGACGG
>JANPNP010000031.1:0-5168 GCA_031427535.1 Bdellovibrionales bacterium
ACGCGTAAATCGCCGCTGTTCGCTTCGATTTCTTTTTCTTCACCAATGTCTAATTTAGGTACGTTTTTGACTTTTATCATGTCGTTTCCGCTTTTTTGCACCATCTCAAATACCGGAACGCCAGATTGGCGGTATTTAACATCTGAGGTTGGTTTCCGACCAGCGGATTTTACTTTTAGGGCGCTATCGGCTAAGACCGTTTCTGGAATAGCCATAACGAAGACAAGTGTCAGTAGAGCGACTTTTATAATTTTATTTCGATTAATTTTCATTTCTTTTCATATTTACTTCACCCTTACTTTGTGAAAACAGTTAGACCTACAGTAATCGTTGTATCATTTGCACTTTTGCTAGTTTCAGTACGGCTAGATTCTGATGCAGTACTGAGAATTTCGTATTGCGTTACCTTTTGCGTGTAAAATGTGTTTTTTATATCAACGCGAAATGCAAAATGTTGGTTTAAGAACAACTGTTGCATCACACCCAGTTCAAAATGAGGCGATGAAACCATCTTGTTACTCGAAGTTTTGACCAGAGTTGAATTATCTTTCGTGACTCGCTGTTGTTCGTAATCTGTCATGCCCGCACCTAACGTAAATCCCATATCGAAATACAGAATTGCTTTATTCATAAATGCCATTTTTGCATAAAACGGCGTGTAAGTCAGGGCAACGGTTTTATTTGCTTTTATTAAGTTAAAATTCGGCGAAACAGCAGCAGGTCCGATCGTATTTTCATACTGCACAACCGTGTCATTTTTAGCCGAGTTGTAAGTTAAATAACTGAACTCTAAACCAAAATCTTCGTTCAAATAATACCCAATCATTCCACCAAAAGTTCTGGCTTTAGCAAAGGGGTCATTCATTAACGGTCCATAAACCAAAGAACCATAAAACTTTCCAGTTTTAGAAAAAGTTCTATTTTGAATAACATTATAATCGTCATCTTTCGATGACCAGTATTTATCCTCTAATTTTTTTAAATCCATTTTATCTGAACCTTTAGTTGCTGTAGGTTCAGCTGGTTTTTTATCCTGTGCTATAACTGGTGTTGCAAGTGCAAGTACCAAAAGAGCTGATGTAAATTTCAAGCTGTATGCGTTCATTGTCGGTGTCCTCTCGTGCCATTATACCGGCAGGGTGATTCTTCTTAATTCGTACTTTTAAATAAAAACGGGTAGGTGACTAGAACCTTTGTGCCACCACGTGGTTCCGGAAATTTCCAGCGCGCCACTTTGCTAAGGATGCAACCTTCAACCGGAGCACTTTTTAGCGTTGTATCGTTAATAGACTGAGTTTCAACCTGGCCGTTGCCACTGATGGTAAATTTCACGGCTACTTTTCCATATAATTCTGGGTTTGCTGAAAGCTGTCGCTCGTAGCAATATAAAATTTGACCTAACTGAGTTTTAATATATTGGGCTATGATTTCACGGTCTAGACCGCCAACCACTTCGGATTCTTCTTCGATAAGGCCAACGCCGCCAGATCCTGTTTTACCTTGTCCTAAACCACCGCCAAGACCTTTTGTTCCATTGCCACCACCAACGCCAGCAGTTGATACTCCAGAACCTTTTCCTGCAGATTCACCATTCCAGTTACGACCTGATGCCTCCACTTTTCCGACTGCAGCTAAGGCACGGCCTGAGGCCGCATCGCCAGCTTTAATTCCAGCAGTTGTTACTAAGACATTTGTTGTCCGGGCATCTGTTGCAGAAACTTTTCCTAGCAATTGGCTAATGCGTACTCCGATAGATCCTTTAAGCATAGCAGAAACTTTTCCACCACCAGCTGAACCGCCAGTCTCTTTTGTTTTCTGAGCGGGAGCACTTTGTGCAACCACAGCTTTTTGCGGCATTTCCTGCGGAGGCGTCTTTTTCTTTTTCTCTGTTTTAAAAACAACATTCATAGGTGTTGCGGGAAGGGCTTTTTCTGTAATGACTACTTCTTTTTGCGGAGCCATGAAAGCCATAAAAAGTAACATCATGCAGCCGGCCAACGCAGCTGAAACTGTTTTTTTCTCTTTACTAGTTAAAGATGTATTTTTATTTTCTGATAAATGCTCGACCGAATTAACTTTTACAATTTTTGATTTGATTTCAAAACCATAATTGTGTTTTGAAATCCAATCCATTGTAGCAGGTATTTTAAACACGTTTGGTTTACCGTGGATCGGATAGTTAAAGCCAGCATCCTTGTCAACAATTCGGGTTTCTAAAATTCGGTTATTGCAGCTGACAACATAAACCTGTTTTTCGATAGCACCAACAGTGTTTAAATTTGTGAAGTCTGCGTAAAGATGCTCGGTCGTCTCTTGCACTGTAAAGGCAAAAGTTGAATTCTTTAATTGTACAGATAATCCGGTCTCGATTTTTAAATCCGGAGTTTTGTTTTTCACATCAAAAGATATAAAGTGCCAGCCGTCTTCACGGTGTTCAAAAACACCTTCAAAATTTTCAGCGGTATGATCGATCGAGACAATTCCAGCTTTTCGCGAAGAGCCAAAGGTTTTCATTCCCGATTTAGAATCGATTTTAAAAGCCTTGCTGGTTCCAGAGTTTAAAGTCTGTTTAAATTTTAATACTGACATACGTCCTGCTCTTTCCCATTAATTAATCAATGTACAACGAAGTCTCGCGAATCTTGCCGTCCATATCCTTTTGCACATCATGTAAAGGCATAAACTTAAGGCCTTTTTTCTGCACCAGATACGCACCGTCAGGGTTACGTATAGTACCCTTCAGATTCATTTCCGAAAAATTCACTTCTTGAACTTTTCGAACTTCAGTTTTTTTGGCGTGAGCAGGGGTAACTAAGAACACTAAGGTCATCGCTGCTAACGTCGTCCGTATCTGCGCTTTCATTTTTCTTCCTTACAGTTTTGCAGTCCATATTAATTCCCACCGACGTTCGACGTTATTTGACTGTTTTTACTTGTTTTTAAAAATTCAATTTTTCGTTTTAACCATTCCTTTTGGCTTGTATTCGAAGACTTTGCTAAAGCTTTTTGATAACTAATCATAGCGTTATCTGGATTCATCACAAACGTTTCATAAACACGAGCCTGCTGTATTAACATATCGACAGAATCAGGGCGCGAGTTAAGAAATTGAGTTGATAATTTCAAAGCTTCCTCCGCTTCGCCCTTCTGGGCTGTCGCCTCGACGTAAAGTTCAACTAGACTATAAGTATAAAGTGCCTCTGGGGTTAATCGAGAAAATTCCTCAGTTGCTGTGATAAAGTCTCGATCAGAGAACGACTTTAGACCACTCATGACAGCTAATTCCGGAGACGATTTCTTCATGTCTAAAACTTTTTCGAAATACGGTAAAGCACTGTTAATTCCTTCGACAGAATATAGAACTTTACCTTTTTGATAATTAATCATCGAATTTTCAGGTTCTAAAGCGTACGCTTTTTCAATCAGCCACAATGCTTTCTCATGTTCCATTTGTTTGTCTGCTATAACGCTTAGGTAGTATAGACCTACAGCGCGGTTCTCTTTGGTGCTAGATAACTTGAAAGCTAGGCTTTCCGCCTCAGTGTATTTTTTTGCATTTAAACACCCACCCAAAATTGGCGCAGTCGGAGCGATATTAACATCACATTTTTTCTCGGTAGCTGGCAGGCGAACGAAGCCATTGGCATCAATAGCAAACTTTGTCGGTATAAAGTGCGATAGCTTTTGTGCTGCTGGAAATTGTACCCTAGGTTCAACGGTTTTTTCAGCGTTGAATTCGGCCCAGTTAATAGTTTCTGATTCGGTTGCAGACAACGAAGATATCTTACGTAAGCGACCTAGGTTTTCGGCCTTTTTAGTTAGAAATGGATCCGTTAACTTAACCAGTTCACTACGAAGATTCTTTTGCTCTTCCACCGTCAACGAGCCAGGAATAGGCATATTGCTAATTGCTTCAATATAATGGGCATACAAGCGATCGATTCCTTGTAGTGCGCGGGCCTGCAAACGGTCTGATTTAGACATTTTTATAGTTGTTGAATATGCGGTGTGCGCCTTATCAAAGCGATCAGTCTTCATTGAAAGGACCATCGCAAATTTATTTTCTCGAGCTTTCACACTTTGCGCTACAAATTCACGCTCAAGTACTTCGGCCTGGATCAGCCGCGCTTCAGCGCGAATATCGGCGTCAACCGGACGAGAATTAATCTTTATCGAAAGATTGAAAGCTTCGCTAAACTTTTTGCTTTCCATCAAAGCGTTGGCTTTTGAAATTAAAAGCTTAGTTGCGAAGGGCTCGATGTTTTCCTTTAAAATCTGATTTTCTAAAGATTCTAATTCAGCAGACTGAGCGCCTTCTTTAAATGTTTTTACCATTTTAGATAAAAGCTCAGTTTTTTTAGCTTTGTCAGCTGAACCGAATAAGCCTTTGTAGCAACCGCGCGCTTCTGGAAGCAGGGCACTGATGCGAAGTAAGTCACATGACGTTTCTAAATGTTTCATCGTGTGCTTAGCATCCAAACGAGCTAATTCCCGTACAGACTGAATGCCTTTTTTGATTTGTCCTGCATCAATGAAAGCTTTTGTTGCTTCCTTCATAGAATCTAATTTTTTAGGATCGTTTGGATACTGTTTGATGTAATCTAAGCTCATGTCAGCTCCCCAAACGTCGTAGCCGTTCGAGTACGCTAGTGAAATAGATTGCCAAAATGCATCCTGCGCTAATTTTGAATTCGGGTGCTGTGTTGCAAATGATCGCAATTGTTCAATACGTTTTTCTACTGGCAAATCAGCGGCCTCAGCTTGAATTTGAACGTAGTGAGCTTCTTCTAATATTTTAAGTAGGGCTTGTTTTCTAGCAGGGGCATCGGTTCCTTTAAGTACAGCCTTAGCAAAACTTTGAATCGCTTTGTAGTCTTTGTTGATGTTATGAATATCTAAAATAAGGTCTTCTGCTTTTACCTTAATTTGTGGATACTTTGTCTTCGTAGTCAGTGGCATAAAGAACTTAACAGCTGTTACATAATCCAATTGCTTGTAAGCAATAAAACCAAGTTTGTATTGCAGTGATGTTCCGTGTTCGCCATTTGGATATTCTTTTAAGTAGCGTTCAGCCATTACTCGCTGACGCTCGGTCAATAAAGAGTCCTCTTTTTTATCTAAAGATTTTTAGATAGAAAACAGGTCGCCATACAAGGCGTCAAGACCCA
>JANPNP010000032.1:0-1869 GCA_031427535.1 Bdellovibrionales bacterium
TACGTCTAGTTGTTTCTATTGCAAAAAAATACACGAACCGTGGTTTACAGTTTTTGGATCTTATTCAAGAAGGTAACATTGGTTTAATGAAAGCCGTTGATAAGTTTGAGTACCGTCGTGGTTACAAATTTTCTACCTACGCAACCTGGTGGATTCGTCAGGCGATCACGCGTGCCATTGCCGACCAGGCCCGTACAATTCGTATTCCGGTGCACATGATCGAAACGATCAACAAATTGGTGCGTACACAGCGTTTATTGATTCAAGAGCTTGGCCGTGAAGCAACTCCGGAAGAAATTGCTGCTAAGATGGATATGCCGGTTGATAAAGTTCGCAAAGTATTAAAAATTGCGAAAGAACCAATCAGCTTAGAAACACCTGTGGGTGAAGAAGAAGATTCTCATTTGGGTGATTTTATCGAAGATAAAAAGGTGATCAGTCCAGCTGAAGCGATTGTGAACTTAAATCTTGCGGAGCAAACACGTCGTGTACTTTCGACGTTAACTCCGCGTGAAGAAAAAGTTTTACGCATGCGTTTTGGTATTGGTGAAGAATCCGATCACACTTTGGAAGAAGTCGGACAAGACTTTAACGTTACCCGTGAACGCATTCGTCAGATCGAGGCCAAGGCGCTTCGTAAATTGCGTCACCCAAGCCGATCGAATAAGCTGAAGACGTTTGTTGACGGGTAGGTTCGTAGTTTAGATTTTAGCATTTAGTTTTAAAAAAAGAGATCTTAGGATCTCTTTTTTTATTGAAGCTGCGAAAACACTTTTTCTAGACGCAGAACCAGTGGACCAGAGCTTTCATCTTCGCGGGCTTTGTTGATCACTTCGTAAAGCACTAAATCTTTATCTTTAAGCCCAATCGACTGCATAGGATTTTGCGGGGTCAAATATTGAACACGCCAGCCGTGATCTTCGCGGTGCATTTTCACCTTCGTAGAAAGCTCGGTCATTGTTCTTTCAAGAATATTGACGCTGTTTTCGTCAACCATAAGCCCAACTATGCTTGGCTTTCTTTCCGGAGTAACAGGTTCTGCCGCATTTCCGACGGAGTTTATTTTTTGTATTTGCAATTGCGCCATTGGCTTTTTATCTACGGGCGATGGGGTATTGGCGCTAACGGTTGGTGGCACTTGCACTGCCGGTAGTTCTGTCGTGGTAACGGTGGGGGCTTGCGGCTTCATGATAAAGTTCTGTGTGATAACTATTCCCAATAAAAAAGCAATTACGGCAATCAAAGTCTCTTTTTTCATGAAATTCTCCGGCTAGTGCCCTTAACATATAGAATATGTGTTAGCGAAACGGTCAACTAAAGCCCAATTCTGACCATATACCTTAGATCAGTTGATCTCTTTTTTCGTTTTTGCTAGCTTAGACGGATTAAGACGTCCTAGTGGGGGTGTAGCTTAGTTGGTTAAAGCAATCGGCTCATAACCGATGGATCCGCGGTTCGAGTCCGTGCACCCCTACCATTTTTAGACAAGTTTTTCCTAGATTCGCAGAATCTAGAAGAAGTAAACAAAAACAATAAGTTAAAAAACAGAATTGGTTTTCAAGGTTGTCGTCATCATCATTCCAATACATCTAAAATCACTGCATTTGCAGCACTTTGTAGTTTGTGCGCGTAGTTGTTGTTCGAACAATGCACTACAAGAAAGTTTCAAATAGCTTAACTGAAGTAAATTAGTTTACAGATTTGTTAATTCCAGTAATATTAAATCAACAATTCAGTTATGAAGTTGGAGTCATGTGTATTTCAAGTGGTGTCTAATTATATTGTTGGGATTAGCTGGGTGTATGACTTCAAATAATCCTTATCGTGAACCTTTGCCTCCGGGATTTCCATATTATGGGTTTTTGCAAG
>JANPNP010000033.1:0-7373 GCA_031427535.1 Bdellovibrionales bacterium
GCACTTCGCAATCGCTGAACGCCAGCGGCGCGGTGGTGCAACCGTGCATGCCCATCTTCAGTTCATTCTTGCCGACGCTGAAGCCTTTGAAATTACGCTCAACCACGAACGCCGAAATGCCTTTGATGCCTTTCGCGCAAACGGGATCGCTGCAGATCCTCAAAGTGAAACGAGGACATTTTCTCTTCAAGCTCAAGCGCTTCTTGAATAAAAAACTCTTCCCAATTTAGGTTTGCATCATCATAGTTCATCTGTTCACTTTTCGGTTTAACGCCGGGCGATCTTGAAATTTCTATAAGGATCACTAACCGATTAAGGACCGGTCTGTTTCTATTAGATATGGAAGGTGACTTTATTGCTAGGAATGGCGCTATATTACTAATACTACTAGGTTTTTTGGCTTTTACGACCATTAGTGTTGAGCCTTTTGATAACCCCGTAGAATCTGCAAATGGGTCCAAATACGACAAGAAGCAGGACAAGGGTCCGGTCTACCATCCTTTACGTGAAAAGCCTTACAGCAAAAAGACCCTGAAGGCTTAGGCTAACACCTTAAAACTTTTCAAATATTTCAATTTCGTGTACATACAGACGCTATGCACAAACCATCTGACAGCACACATCCAGCGCGCGTGTATCTGGATCACAATGCGACAACCCCTTTATCTCAAGCCATCAGAACTCGGTGGGTTGAGCTATTTGATCTTTGGGGAAACCCGTCGTCAATTCACACAAGTGCCAGACCCAGTAAACAGTGGCTACGTGAAACAAAACAGAAAATTGCAGTAAACCTTGGATGTTCACCGTTAGAAATAATTTTTAACTCAGGGGCCAGTGAAGGAAATAATTCTGTTTTAAAATCCGTGTGGACTGAATGCGGAATGACACGCCCCGAATTTTTAATCAGTCAAGTTGAGCATCCTAGTGTCATCAAAACAGCAGAGCACTTGGTAACCTTAGGCGCTATCGTTAAATTTATTCCCGTTAGCCGCAGCGGTGAATTAGATCTTGATTTTATCCGCACGCATATTTCAAACAAAACCGCTTTAGTTTCGGTTATGTATGCTAATAATGAAACTGGATCCATTTTTCCGATTAAGGAAATTGCAGCTTTGGCCCACAGCCATGGTGCACTGATGCATTCCGACTGCGTACAGATGCTCGGCAAAAGTAATACGATATTCAGTGAACTTAATTTAGACTACGGAACGTTTTCGGCACACAAATTCTACGCCCTAAAAGGTGTGGGATTTACTTACGTCAAAAAATCTAGCCCCTGGCAGGCACTGATCCATGGTGGCGGACAAGAGCGCGCACGCCGCGGCGGTACCGAAAATATTTTAGGAATTACAACCTTAGGAATTATGTTTGATCAGCTATGCATAGCTGATGATAAAATTCAGGAAATGACACGGCTTCGCGATCTTTTTGAAACATTAACGTTAGCAGAAATTTCGGAAGTTTCAGTAACTGCTGCGGAAAATGTGCGACTTTCGAACACATCAAACCTAATTATCGGTAATGTCGATGGCGAAACACTACTGATGAGTTTAGATCTTAAAGGATTTTCAGTTAGCACGGGTGCTGCCTGCAGCAGCGGTAACCCCGAGCCCAGTCCGGTGTTACTTGCAATGGGTCTTACACGAAACGAAGCGCAAAATTCACTTCGCATCAGTATCGGGTGGCAAACAACTGAAGATGAAATTCGTAGTTTTGTAAAAACACTTCATGCTGTTGTTAATAAACTAAGACTACTTAACAATAACCCCGAGGTTAAACATGTCTCTCTCTAAAGGTCGGGTATTAGTTGCCATGAGCGGCGGCGTCGACAGTTCTGTCGCTGCCAGCTTACTTGTGGATCAAGGTTACGAAGTTATCGGTGCCACAATGCAAGTTTGGGATTACACAAGTTGCGACATCACCGAAGGTAACGGGACGTGCTGCTCAAGCCTAGATGTCGATGACGCCAGAAGTGTTGCTGACCGCTTAGGAATTCCGTTTTACGTTTTAAACTGCGAAGCAAAATTTAAAGCTAGCGTTATTGATCCATTTTTAAAATCTTATTTACAAGGGCAGACCCCGTTGCCATGTGTAAACTGCAACACGTATTTGAAATTTGACCACTTGGTCAAAAAAATGAACGAACTTGAATGTGATTTTCTTGCTACCGGGCATTACGCACAAATCGTAAAAGATGCAGCCGGAGTATCGCACATTGAAACCTCGACAGATGACTGGAAAGATCAAACCTACTTTCTCTTTACGATTGATCCGTTAATTATTCCAAAACTTTTGTTTCCGATTGGCCACTTAAAAAAGCCTCAGGTTCGAGAAATTGCAGAGCAAAAATCGCTTGTTGTTGCAAAGAAAAAGGACTCTACGGGAATTTGTTTTGTTGGCAATAAAGGTTACGATCAGTTCATAAAAGAAAATGTACCGCAAAGTGTTCTAGATACAAAAAAAGGAATGCTTAAGCGCTTTCCTGAGGGCGAAGTCATGGCAAACCATGACGGAATCCATCTTTATACCATCGGCCAAAGTAAAGGATTAGGGATGACGTATCACGAAAAGTTATTCGTGATCAAAATCGACGCGGCTGACAATACCGTTTGGGTCGGCGAAGAAAAGTATTTGATGCATGACGAAGTGAACATTATCGAAACCCATCTATTGTCTGCAGTTAATGAAAATGAGGACTATAAGGTTAAGATTCGTTACCAACACAGCGGGGCAACTGCCAGTTTAGAAAAGACTTCGACAGGATACAAAATAAAATTTGCGGAAGCTCAGCGGGCCATTACACCTGGACAAGCTGCAGTTATATATCAAAATCAAAAGCTTATTGGTGGCGGATGGATCACGTTATCATGATGAATTCACCTAGCGATTTTGTAATGCACACGTTTGGTTGTAAGGTAAATACTTACGATACCGGTTTGATTCAAAAAAATCTGCGCGATAACTTCAATGGTTCTGCCAATAAGTCCCACGTTCACGTACTAAATACGTGTGCAGTAACTGCTGAGGCGACGCAACAAGCTGTTCGACTTATTCGAAAAATAAAGTCGCAGCAGCCCTTTGCGACAGTGGTGGTAACAGGCTGCGCCGCGCAGGTTGATACAGACGCCTTTAAAAATATTTCCGGAGCTGATTTAATAATTGCAAATTCCCATAAGGGGTTGCTGCCGCAAATTCTGGATCAGTATTTTAAAGGTGAATTAAAAGACAAAGTTTTTAAATCAAACATTTTCCATAAAGATGATTTAGAAATGGGCGGAGGTCTTGAGGCCCACCACACCCGTAGCTTTTTAAAAATTCAAGATGGTTGTAATAGCTTTTGTGCCTTTTGCATTATTCCGTACGCCCGCGGAAAAAGTCGTTCAATTCCCATTGCTAACATTGTTGCTCGTGTGCAGGAGCTTGAGGAAAAGAACATAAAAGAGGTTGTATTAACTGGTGTGCACATCGGTGATTATGCGGACACACTATCTGGTTCTGCTAAAACGCTTGAGGACTTGGTCGAATCATTGCTAATTTCTACAACCAAAATTCGCTTTAGACTGTCTTCGCTTGAGCCTATCGAAATTACGTCGCGGCTGCTGGAACTTTACCAAGACGCCAGACTTTGTCCCCATTTTCACATGAGCATTCAAAGTGCTGAAACGGACGTATTAAAACAAATGAAGCGAAAATATGATTCAGACAAAGTTCAGCAGTCCTTGGAAGAAATTGCAAAAAAAATTCCAAATGTGTTCATCGGCATGGATGTTATTGCCGGATTCCCAACTGAAACTGACGAACAGTTTGAAAAAACATATTCGTTGCTAGCAACAGCGCCTTGGACGCGACTTCATGTGTTTCCGTACAGCGAGCGCGTGGGCACGCGCGCTGAGACGCTGCCGCAAATTCCATTTCATGTTCGAAAAGAACGTGCCACTAAGCTTCGCAAGCTTAGTCTACACCGTTACCAAGCTGAAGCTTTGAAACAACGTGGGCGTGTCAAGTCTGTGTTGACTTTAGCAGGGTCGAAAAAAAGTAACGGTCTATCGGAAGATTACTGGTCCGTAAAATTTGCTGACGCTGCTGGAAACCAGATAGCCGCAAATGAAATTCATCCGGTACGAATCACTGATGTCATTATTGAAAATTCTGACGTTATTTTATCCGGAGAACTTTGTCATGACGTCTAGCATGAAGCAGATTGAAACAGCCATTCAGTATAATTTTAAAAAGGCTTCACTTTTGAAGGAAGCATTAACTCATAAAAGTTTTTGTATCGAGTTAAATGTGGATCAACCTAATTTCGAACGACTAGAATACCTGGGCGACTCAATATTGAACTTTATTATCGCTGAAGATTTGTTTTTGCATTTTCCAAAAGATGATGAGGGTTTACTAAGTAAAAAACGCGCAAGCCTTGTGAACCAAACAACACTGAATCAGCTAGGATTAAATTGTGGTTTGGCGGACCATATAATTTTGGGGCCTGGGGAAAAAAAACAAAATTCTCATTTAAAGCCGCGTGTTTTGGCTTCGTGCTTTGAAGCCGTAATTGGCGCAGTTTACTTAGATTCAGATTACAAAATAGCGAAGGAATTTGTTTTAAAGCATTTTCGAAAATTAGATTTCAAGTTAGATGAAACTTCAGGATATGAAACGGATTACAAAACTAGGCTTCAAGAAGTTACGCAGCGGAACAAAATGGGGACGCCTACTTATGATTTAGTCATGACGACCGGGCCTTCGCATCAACCTAGCTTTCTAGTTGCGTTGAAATTAAATGACAAAGAAAAGACCAGGGCCGAAGGGCCCAGTAAAAAAAAGGCCGAGCAGTTGGCAGCAGAATTTTTGCTGCGTCAATTTGAGCTAGATGAAAAATTAGTACAAAAAACGTGATAGGAAGAAATATGAGTTATAAAGCAGGATATGTAGGATTAATCGGTCAGCCTAACGCAGGAAAAAGTTCGCTGATGAATTTTCTAATCAAAGAAAAAGTTTCTATTGTGACGAACAAACCGCAAACAACGCGCAGGCGTATCTTAGGAATTCATACGACAGAAAGTGCACAGACAATCTTTATTGATGCTCCGGGAATTATAAAGGCTGCTAAAGGTTTAAATTCGTTCTTAGAAAAAGAGGCGCTAGACGTTATTAAAGAAAGTGATGTTTTACTGGCAGTGCTTAATTTGGACCAAAAGTCGGCAGAGGACGCAGAAACCATTTTAGAAATGGTCAAAAATTCTAAGCGTCCCTGGTTAGCAGTTATCACCAAGATGGACATGGACGATAAGTTTCACCGCGTCTTAATTCTTAAAGAGATGATCGAAAAGTTTGGTGGTAAGGCTTTGATGATGTCAACAGAACGAAACGGCGACGAGTACCGCGATGAGCTGTTTAAGCAACTGGAATTACTTTTGCCAGTAGCTGATGCTCCTTTATTTGACGACGATATTTACACCACTGAAAATATGCGCGAGCTAGTTGCTGAAATTGTTCGTGAACAGTGTTTTGAAAACTTAAATTACGAGATTCCATACCAGCTGGCCGTGCAGGTTCGGAAATACGATGAAGAAGCTAAGCCCTGTCCTAAGATTTATGTGGATGTGCTTGTCGCAAAAGATAGCCATAAGCCCATTCTTATTGGGAAAGGTGCCGAATTGATTAAAAAAATATCGCAAAAAAGTCGACATGAAATCGAAAAGCTGGTCGGCGGAAAAGTTTTCTTAGAAGTTAATGTAGTTGTAAAAGATAATTGGTTTGAACACTTGCAGACGATGAAAGAATTAGGGTATGTCATTGAACGAAAATAGTAGCACGGATCTAAGTTATGAAAGCCAGTTTGCCTCAAAAGTTGCAATCATTGGTAGGCCGAATGTTGGTAAAAGCACACTTTTTAATATCTTAACAAACTCTCGAAAATCAGTTGTTAAAAATCAGCCAGGGGTAACTCGCGATATTTTAATTGAGCCGGTAGATGTTTGGGGGAAGAAATTTGATCTTATAGATACCGGTGGCCTTACCGAATCGCAGGATTTGTTTTCAAAATTAATTAAAGAACAAGTGACGGACTTTTTATTTACAGTCGATTTTATTCTGATCGTGATGGATGGACGTGTGGGTTTGGTTCCAGAAGACCGCGACATTATAAAGATTGCGAAGCAAACTGGTAAACCCATGCTGCTTATTATCAACAAAGTGGATAGGCAGCATGAGCAAGATATTGCCAAAGCCGATTTTTATGAGTTTGGTTTAGATATCGTGGCAGCATCATTCGAGCAACGGGCAGGCCTTGCTGAAATTATGGAATGGCTAAATAAGCGAATTCCAGAGCAAGTGGCCCATTTAAAACAGGGCATGCGCATTGCCATGGTCGGGAAACCAAATGTTGGTAAAAGTTCGCTGTGCAATCGTCTTCTGGGTACGCACCGTATGTTGGTCTCAGAAGTAGCTGGTACCACTGTTGACAGCGTGGATTCGCCATTTATATACAACGACAAAAACTATGTGATTGTAGATACAGCAGGGCTTAGGCGGCAGTCAAAACGTGAAGAAGATGTCGAAATTATTTCGGCATTTAAGTCGAAGGAATCTATCCGGCGTGCTGATATGGTTTTGCTGGTTATTGATGGTGTTACGGGTCCTTCCGAGCAAGATGCCAAAATTATGGAATCTATCTTGAACGATCACAAGGGCGTGATAATCGTAGCTAATAAATCCGATCTAGCAGGTAAAGAAGTCGAAAGTTACCGTGAAACTTTCCGTGCTCAGGTTGAAAAAGTTTTTCACTTTTTCACGGATGTTCCGATCGTGTTCACCTCGGCAGAGACTGGGTCTGGGATTCCGGATCTTTTTAAACTTATAGAAAAGTCACTAATAATATCAATTTCAGAATTTCAACGAACGAGTTAAACAATTTCTTTTTTGATACTATTCGTAAAACACCAGCGCCCGTTTGGGGCGTAAAAAACGTAAAGTTCTATTACTTGACTCAGACGTACCAAAAGCCACCAGCATTTATTGCGTTTGCAAACCATCCAGATGGCGTGACACCTTCGTACCGACGTTTTTTAATTAAACACTTAAAAGAAGAATACAATCTGCAAGGAACGCCGATTCGAATCTTTTGTATGAAAACGCGCAGTGGTGGGAAGGCTCCGGATTAATGCCAAAGAAGTCGTCGTGGCGAAATCGTCTGTCATTTTACTTGCTAGCCATTGGCAGTGCGTGCGGCCTAGGAAATCTTTGGCGATTTCCGTATATCGTCGGTGAAAATGGCGGCGGCGCTTTTTTACTTCTTTATGTTTTATTGGCATTTACAATTGGACTAACTCTTTTAATTGCAGAGCTTATGATTGGTCAGTTTACAGGGACCA
>JANPNP010000034.1:0-4635 GCA_031427535.1 Bdellovibrionales bacterium
CGTAACCATACAGTACGAAAACATCAACAGAGCTTTAGGAGCGAAAAAAGCCGGAGCGCTGGGAATGAAAAACGCCGCTGATTCACAGTTAAACCAAAAAGACTTATCCACGTTTATGGATGGATCAAGACAGTGAACCAAAAAGGCCAGGCTATGATTGAATCCGTGATACTACTTACGATTTGTACCGTCGTATCTGCAACATTCATTCAGCTTGGCCTTCACTTGTTTAGCGAAATTGTCGTCGAGGATCTTCTAGAGCAAACGTTAATCTGTAAATTGCAAAAACAAACTGACTGCACAGCAAAGTTGAAAAACAAACTGCATGATCTGAACTACACGTCGGTCAATGTAGTCGACCGCAGCCACTCTGATATGGCCAAAATTTTAGTTCAGTGGAATTCAAGCAGTACTTATAGCGCTGCACTTGAAAGCGAGCTTTCCCTTGATCTTACCGTACGCTAACAACAAAGGTTTTTTCAGTGTTCAGTTCATCCTGATTTTTGGGGTGCTGATGATTTTGCTGTTCGGATTTTCATTTATTAGTTTTGTTGCTCAAGCTAAAATGCAGTTTCGCTCGGTATGCCTAACAGAATCTGCAAACTTGCAGAAGAAGATTATCAGTTTTGAAAGACAGCTTTTTTTGCTGAATGCTTTGTCTACGGCGTTAGACATACAATACAAAATAGCCCTGGCAGCGGTAGGTCCACCACCCGGCAATGCAGCCGCATTAATTCGCGTGGCCCAAATTCAGGTACAGCAATTTCGGCTAGCCCGCATTCAACGCGGAATTATCACCGCGGGTAAAACCATGATCATCACGGACCTAATTGCTACAAAAGCGAAAATTCATACAAAAACCCGTGAACTTAGCAGTTTTTGGGCTGTTTACTTGGGAACAGTTTATTCGGTTGATGCATTCCGGACCGAAATGGCCGTTCGGCCACGGACGTCCGGAATTGCTCCCAACTACGAACTAAAACCTGACTACAAAGCCATTCAAACGGTGGCCTACAATTGGCAATTTAAATATTTCACTAAGCCTGAAAGTCAAAAAGTTGTGGATAGCCAAAATGCATTTTCACTTTCATGCGCAATTCAGCCCGATCGAAAGGATGACCTATGGTCTTTAGAAATTCAAAAGGACAAATATTTTTAGAAGCGGTGTTTCTAATGGCTATCGTGATTAGCTTGCTACTGGTTTTTCAAGGGCTTATAGAACGCCACCGCACAGAAATAAAAAAGACAAAGCTATCTCGTGAAACACTTCGCGAATTTAATCAGAAGGAAGCTAAATGAAAAAATTAAAGTTAAGCCAGCAGAATAAAGTTCTACTTTTATCTTTTTTAATTTTAATAACTGCGTATCTGCTGTTTTCACCTAAAAAAACGGAAGTCCCACGTGGTGAAAAAATTTATGCAGACACTTTGATACCCGCAGGTCACGTGCTTATTCCGATCGAACTTGCCAATGCTGATTCTGTATCTGCCTTAATGGATCAATATGGCGTGGTCGATCTGTATTCCGGATCTATCAACATGGTTGGAGCTAAAAAGTTAGCATCAAAAGTAAAAATTTTGCGCGCTCCCCTTAATCCGAACCAATATGCGGTTTTAGTTCCTGAAAATTTATCAAATCACATCATGAGCTTAAGCGGACCTTTCTGGGCTGTTGTGCAAAACCGCGATACCAAGCAGGGATTATACGATGACAAAAAACCTGCAACCGTACGTATCGAATATCATCAGGCCGGGGGATAATTTATGAGCTTTCTATTAACATTTTCATTTCTATTTTCCTTATTAACAAACGAAACTATTTTTGCCCAGACTTTGTTAATTCCAGATTCAACTGTTACTGCTGAAAGCTACACTGAAAAGTGCGAGCTAGAAGGCTATTCGTGCGTTGGTGTTTTTCAGTTTAAAAATATTGTGTCCGAACAGACGCCTTTGTTTGATAGTTTTATTGATTCTTTGGATTTATCTAGCAAAACATTTTTAGCCACTTTACCTAAAAAAATTCAGTCCATTTTGCAAGACGAGGTTATTTCTACTGACCAGCTTGAAATGTTAGTTAGGTTGCTTGAACAAACTCAAACGGAGCAAAGCCGAATGCTGCTAAATGAATTAAACTTTGTAACGAAACTAATTCAAAAAGAACAGCGAGTAGTAAATTTCAATCAAGACTTTGTAGTCTTTTTTAAGGTTCCGATGAAGAAAGCTAATTTACAAAAAATAAAAAAAAGTCTTATTGAGTTTCCGTACCATGAGGTTACTTACAATCGGGAAATTTTAAGAAAGTTAACCACTAGCAAACAAACTGAATTGGCTGAATATCTGGTCACTGGATCCTGCGAGAATGCTGTAACTTCAGTTGCTAACGATTCTGTAAAATGGAAGATTATGTCTGAAAAATATTGTGGCTGGTCGAAAAGTCTTACACAAACTGCTGGAACGATTTATAAAACTGCAAAGCAGAACACGGGTTGGATTGCAACAGGCGCCCTTTTAATAGGTGCCGCACTTCTAGCAAATCAGTACGAAGTAAAATTCGAGTTTTAAAGAAGTGGTTCGCCTTTAAAATAGACTTGCTGAATTTTTTCATCCGAAAGTTCAGTCCAACTTTTGGTCCAGCTTGCGTCAGGATGTTGGTGGTATTTGATCCAATTGTCGTTAAGTGCTGGCCACCCAGCTTTAGTGCTTTCCACCAAGGCTTTTTTATTATCCACAAGCGATGCCGCTTCGATCGGGGAATCGCTACCGAACTGTAATGGAATTTTATTTTTTCTTAAGGCTTCCCAAGAAAAAGAATTTTGTAAAAGTTCTGGTGGTAAAACTTTTTTTAGCCACGAGTGGTCGCTTAACCAGTGACACGGTTGCATGTGACAGGTGACATGCAAAGGCTTCATCAACTGAATTGTTTCAGGTCGTATGATTTGCACGTGCTCTAGATGTAACCGTCCCAGAACGCCTGCAGCGGAAATTTCACGGGCCATTTTTACAACCTGATGAACGGCCTCATCGCCAATGGTGTGCACAGCGAATTCCAAACCCTGCTGCCAGGTTTGCATCATCACGTGCTTCACATCATTTAAATCCCAACTTAATTGGCCATTTGAATCAGACTCTAAGTAATTCTTTGAAAGATAAGCTGTCTTAGAACCTAGCGAACCGTCTAAGAATAATTTAACTCCTTGAATACGAAGTTGCGGATTGGGCGCTTGCTGCATTTGTTTAATTTCGGCAAGGACGCGGAAAAGATCGTTCGCGTTTTCAACCGTCACAAAACTTTCAATGCAAATCGTAAGCTCATTTTTTTCTGACATCTGGGATAACATCAGCCATGTGGGCCATGTCATCGAAAGATCACGCACGTGCGTGAACCCACCTTTATTAAAAAGTTTTTGCGAAATTTCTGCAAAGTTTTTATTCTGCGCCGTTGTAAATGGTGGTAAAGTCATTAGGGCTTCAATGTGCTGATTATCAAAAAGTACGCCGTTAAAATCGGCTTTTAGATTTAGCTCGGCCGCAGCTGCTGAATTTAACCACGATGCATGCCCATCGGCTCGCGAAAAAATAACTGGAGTGTTTGGAAATACTTCGTCCAAAATTGTTTGGTTTGGAAACTGACTTTGTTCCCATTGATTTTGATCCCACCCAAAACCTACCAGCCACTTACCTTGAAAATGATGGGGTTGAATCTTTAAATGTTTTACATCTTGCGGAGCATTTAAATTTTTTAGCGATAAACCTGCGGCAACTTGGCCAGCGGCTAAGAAATGACAGTGACTATCGAATGCATTTTGTATCTTAAAAAACATAACCCTCATTAGTGATGAGGGTTATTGATTACATAGTCAAATTTTATTCAAAAAGTTAACTTTTAGCGGCCACCACGTGGTGCCGTTCCAGGTCCTGGAACCGTTGCACCCGGGCCACCAGCTGGTACTGGTGCCGGAGGCGGTCCGCCTGGTGGAGGAAATGATCCACCTTGAAAACCACCACTTTGATATCCGCCACCACCACCACCGCCCGGATATCCAGGAGTTGGCGCTGCTGCACCGATATAAATTCCACCGCTAATAGCACCGCCGCCTTGAATTCCGCCGCCGCCGAAGCCTCCGCCACCGCCACCGTAAGAACCGCCGCCCATGTACAACATGCGAAGTCGCATTTGCAAGGAGGCAATTTCTTGCTCAACTTGTGCAGCCTGTTGTTGAATTTGTTGTTGTCGTTGCACCGCTTGCATTTGCGCTTGCATCTGCGCTTGGTAATATTGCATCTGTTGCTGCAACATCTGTTGTTGCTGCTGCATCATTTGTTGCTGAAGTTGTGGGTTATTCATATATGATCCCATTCCTGGGTAACCGCCACCTTGAAATCCACCACCAGCAAAACCACCGCCCGCAGCTCCTGCGAATCCGCCGCCTCCGGCAAATCCACCACCGCCAGGGAAACCGCCGCCTGCACCAGGGAATCCTCCGCCTGCTGCGAAGCCTCCACCGCCAGCGAAACCGCCACCAGCTACTCCACCGAATGCGCCGCCACCAGGATAACCGCCACCCATTCCTGGATAACCGCCTCCGCCCATGCCGGGATATCCGCCACCACCTGCTGCGAAACCTCCGCCAACAGC
>JANPNP010000035.1:0-12279 GCA_031427535.1 Bdellovibrionales bacterium
GACCCGGCGCAGGTCACCGTCTAGCTAGTGTAGAACGGCGGGGCCTTCGGCGGTAAAGAATCGCAAGCGGCACCCATCGCAGCTTATGCAGCGCTTGTAGCGCAAAAATTAAATCGTCCGGCTCGTATCGTCTTATCAAAAGACGACGATATGATAATTACGGGCAAAAGAAATCCGTTCGAAAACTACTACAAAGTTGGTTTTGATAAAACGGGCCGCATTCTAGCATTAGATGCCCAGCTGTATTCAGACGGCGGGGCTTACGCGGATCTATCCACATCAATAATGGAGCGCGCGCTTCTACATTCAGACAATGCTTATTTTATTCCGAATATGCGTGTTACAGGACAAGTCTGCAGAACCAATTACCACCCACACACGGCCTTTCGTGGTTTCGGCGGCCCCAAGGGGGTTGCCATGATCGAAAAGATTATTGAAGAAATTGCGCACACATTAAAAAAAGATCCCCTAGAAATTAGAAACGTAAATTGTTACACCGATGTTGGCGGCCGAAACGTGACCCATTACGGTCAAACCGTTGAAAACAATTGTTTACCCAAGCTTTTCACCGATCTTGAAAACGAATGCAGTTATGTCAAACGCAGATCACAGATCGACAAACACAATAAAAGTAATCCACAAGTTATTCGTGGACTGTCGCTAACACCGGTAAAATTTGGAATCTCTTTTACTACCCGTTTTTTAAATCAAGCCAATGCGCTAGTCATAATTCATAAAGATGGCACGCTGCAAGTGTCAACGGGCGCAACAGAAATGGGTCAAGGAGTGAATGCGCGCATAGCAGAACTGGTTTCATCGGAATTGGGCTTGCCACGACATCACGTGCGAATGATGGCGACGGCTACAGATAAAAATGCGAACACGTCACCAACTGCAGCTTCAAGTGGAACAGACCTTAATGGCGCAGCAGCACTTCTTGCCGTGCGACGTTTAAAAGCCCGCCTAAGCGAACTTGCTTTAAAACTTTTCGAAATTCCTGAAAGTCGCTGGGCCAGACACACGGCAGGCCTAGGAACCGAAACAGAAATTTTTGTAGAGGCAGGCGCTGTAAATGGTGATGTCAATGCAGATGCAAACTGGCAATCAGGCATTGCCAGTTACCACGATATTGAATTCTATGACGGCCACATATTTCATAAAAAATATCCAGATAAGCGCATGAGTTTTCATTCAGTTGTTGTTGAAGCCTATCATAACCGCATTTCGCTTTCTGAATATGGTCACTACAAATTCCCGGGGCTTTCGTACAACAAAGTTACAGGACGCGGTGATGCCTTCTTGTATTTTACTCAAGGGGTTGCCTGTTCCGAAGTTTCTGTAGACCGCGACACCGGCGAAGTTAAAGTGCAGCAGGTCGATATCATCATGGATTTAGGACGCCCTATTAATAAAGATTTGGATATTGGCCAAATCACGGGGGGCTTCATTCAGGGTATGGGTTGGGTTACGACAGAAAAATTGTACTATAACAGCAACGGACTTTTATTATCGAATGCACCTAGCACGTATAAAATTCCGAATATTCAAGATACTCCACGCGTGTTCAATGTTCGCCTGCTAAATAACGACGAAAACAAATCCAATGTGCGCGGTACGAAAGCTGCCGGCGAACCGCCGTTACTACTGTGTATCAGTGTGTGGACGGCCATTCACGATGCCATCCGCAGTTTAGATCTTTACAAGCACGCCTATCCAAATCTAGAACTGCCAGCCACTAATGAAGAAGTTCTTAAAGCTATATATCCCGATAAATTTAAAAGATGGGATAAAAAAATATGAGTAGTTTTTGGCATTCTGCGGAACAGCTAAAAAACAATGGCGAATCTTTTGTTGTCATTACTGTTATTAAAACCCTAGGCAGCGCACCCCAAGATGCCGGAGCTAAAGCCATCGTTACAAAAGTAGGATTGCACTTTGGAACCGTGGGCGGCGGAAAAGTGGAAGCGCGTGCGATAAGTCATGCGCAACAAATATTAGCTATGCGCCAAAATTGTGACCCACAGCTAGTAACGTGGAATTTACAACGTGATATCGGCATGACCTGCGGCGGAGAAATCACCTATCTTTTTGAATTTAATAATTTATCGGCGTGGAAAATTGCTGTGTTCGGCGCAGGTCACGTTTCGCAGGCCTTATGTCGACTGCTGATAAATTTAAATTGCCAAATAACCTGCATTGATTCACGCCCCGAATGGATTGAAAAACTTCCACAGGCTGCAAATTTAAAAACTCGGTTGATTGACGATCCAGTGGCTGCTGCTGCCGAATTATCTGCCGATCATTATTTTGTGGTTATGACTCAAGGACATGCTACAGATATGCCAATTCTTAAAGTTTTGTGTTCGAATTATCCACAGGCCCCGTTTATTGGTGCAATTGGCAGTCAGTTAAAAGGGCGAAAGCTAAAAAAAGATTTACATGAATACGGTATAACTGAAGATATTCTTAAAAAATTTCAGTGTCCAATTGGTTTAAATATCGGTACTAATCATCCTTACGAGATTGCCATAAGTGTTTCGGCTCAGCTTTTACAGCGACGTGATCAACAGCTTCCTTTAATTTTGGAAACCAATTTAAAATTTTCTGAATCCACTCTTGCGGAAATGCTCTAATTACCCAAAATGAAATCCAAGCAACTGCGATGACTCGTAAAATATAGGCCGTGATCACAACGTAATTTGCTTTCTGAGTCATCATCAAAAATATCACTGAAATTATAATCGAAAGTATCATCCACGGACTGCTTAAATCACGGACTGCTCCGACAACTGCCGAACTGGCGCTTCGACGTCTAATCTTTATCGGAACTTTTTCACTAAACTGCACAATTTTTTTAAAATAGCTGTCGCTGACGTAATGGTGATAGCGCCAGCCAAGCACGGCCACTGCAAAAGCTAGAATTACCTTTGCAGCTAGAAAAGTTAAAAGCAGGGCAGGTCCTGCCTCGGGTTGTAAATTTAACTTTTCACTTATATCTAACCAAAGTGTTTGTATTGCTAAAAATAAAGTGTCACCAAAAAACAGATACGCAAACAGCAGCGGCTGTATGAAACTCCATAGCGATAAAAGACCCGCACCCATTAAGACGCCAACTTGATTGTGACCAAACGTAAAAATTCCTAGTGAAAATAAAAATCCTTGAACAGAAATTGCAAGCATCGGAGTTAATCGTTTACCAATTGGCGATAACGATTTTAAAACAGCCGCAACGACAGAAATTCCGTTAACTGCGCTGACCGCTTCTCGACGGGTCGGCACTTTTTTACTAGCAACACTTAAGATTAGCGCTTGATTTAACGAAAGCGCATGGCCTGAAAATGGAATATGAAACGCATGTAAAAGGCTACCCAAACCAACTTCTACAACAGATTGCAATCCAGAGTAATAGCCAACTACGAATTGCATACTAGAATTGCGCCCAGCCATGCCAACACAATGCCAGCAATCCGAAGTGTTGATACTGGAATGGATTCGACATACATGTCCCACAATAAACTTGCCAGTAACTGCGCGGAAATAATTAAAATAAATGTGTGCACGGCTCCCCAACGGGAAATAGCCCAAGGCCCACCGAACACTAAAATGCAACCAAGTGCACCGGGAACTAGATACCACCACGAAAACGTTTTTGGATCAAAAGCCGATTTCAAACTTGGTGAAAACAAATCACTTTTCCAAAGTGCCAATGAATAAAATAAAACCGCAAGAACCGCAAAAACAACTGCATTAAGTAATACGGCAGTTGTTAACCCCCACTGCGCTGCAATTTTTTTATTTAATCCAGCTTGAAGGACCACAACTAGCCCCAGTAATGCCGGAGAAAAACTTATCAGTGAATTCATCATAGGATATAAGCAGTAGTACTTCGCCGCTCTGTAGTCAAAAAAACCTTCGGTAGGTTCCCGGAAAGGCAATTCTGCCGCAAAAGTAAGTATTTTCCCTCATAACTATGTTCATTATCAGCATGTTTGTTTAAAGCTAGGGCAAACTTTTTCACTACATAGAAGACTAAACAAATCCGTAGACAACATATCTTTATTTAGCAAACATATGTTTACAAATCTTAATTAAAGGGGACTTTGTGAAAATTTCTATGAAAAATTGGGCGCTAGTTACTTTGGCTGCTGCATTAACAGCGTGTCAGGCAATGCCTTATCAACCGTATGCTCGCGACGTAAAAAAGAAGCCAGGTCAAAGTGGCGTTATAGCACTTAAGCCAGTTCACCAAACTGAAGACCAAGAAAAAGCAAAAGGCATGATGTCTTCAAACTGCGGCACAACGCCAGTTAAAGTTATCGAAGAAGGCGAAGTAGCAGTCGGACAAGAAGTAAAATCAAACGCCGATACAACAAAGCGTCAAGGCTATGCAGGAACTCAGGTTGGATCACTATTCGGTTTACCGATCACGTCAGGCGGAGCTAATCCGACAGATTCTTCTTCTGGAACTGCAACGACAACCGCAATTAAAGAATGGCAAATTTCTTACGAGTGCATCACTCCGGCAACTAAAAAAGTTAAGTAATTATAATTTATTTGCTAGCGAAAAAGACTTTTAAGTTAATTCTTAAAAGTCTTTTTTTTTGTCTCGGCGACTTCGACATGCTGTTCTTTTAGAGCCATGTACCCAAAAACGATCCAGTAAATACGATCTGCAATCCCCCCAATAGAAAAATGCAGATGATAGATGATCAGTAATGGAATTTGTGACAACGTATAGATTGCAATTACCTTTAAGGCTGCATTTTTTGATTTCAGCGACTTCAATCCGGCTATCAGTAGGGCTAGCATAAATATCGTAGTGATGGCGATAAGCCCCCAGCCCCCAATGACCCCTGCCGAAATTAAAATATTGTGCGGATCCTTGTCAGCACTGTAATTTGAAACGTCAGCTTCGTTGCCAGAGGAAAACTTGGAAAGTAATCCCTGTCCTAGCCACTGATTTTTTTTAAAAATCTCAAAGCCACGCTCAACTTCTTCTAAACGGGAACTAACGCCGTCCTGGGCGGAGCGCCCTGCAATTGCTTTTTGGCCCGTTGCGACCCCAACAGCATAGGTGCCGGCCATCTCTCCGAAAAGTAAAGTTCCCATAACCATCGTTATAACAAATGCCGTTTTCAAAATGCGAACGCCATTACTTTTAGCTGGAAAAAAAATCGCTGCTAATAGTAAACCCATCGCGACAGAGGCTAGCGCAGACCTAGTTCCCGTCAGAACCAAAACGAAAAAGGCCATTAGGAAATGAATGCTATTTATAATAATTCTTTTCTTCGAATGACTTTCTTGAATGAAAAAATAAATTATTGCATAACATGCCAACGTGGCAGCGCTAACCATGTGCGGGATGTGTTTAAAAACGCCGATGAACCGCGTTCCCTTGAATACTGTTCCACTTGATAGAAACAGCAGTACCAGGCTAAACCAACACAACACCAGCGTCACATTCTTAATATATTTCAAAAATTTTTCAGGTGTTAACGATGTTGGAATTATTCGGCCAAACAGAAATATCGTAAAGCTTGCTAACACGGCTGCAGCCATCTGCAGTAAAAAAGATTCTTGCGTGTTTACAAAAAATGCTTGCAGGCCCGTTATTAAAACAAGATACAAACTAATAAGTACAACGCCAAATCTAAAAAACCGGCTTTGTGCATACTTATGTTCCGGATTCAGCAGCCATTTAAAAATGAATAGGCTGCCAATGCTTAAAGTCAGGAAAATGTTCACATACGGATGTAAGCCGTGCTGGTAAATAATTGGGCCCATTTGCCAAGGCACAAATGGAATGAAGGCTAAAGCTACTTTAGAAATAAAAATAAGCACTACAAGAAATAGAATCACAACTGTCTACTTCGAATTTTTTTCAATAAGTACCGCTGTTAAAACAATGCTGGTAACTAACGAAACCAATGTGATCGTTCGCGAGACATCATTCGAAATCCAAGGCTCTTTTTTAGGGATGTAGATTAGGTCATCTTGGGTTAATTTAAATGGTTTTGAATCTGCCGAGGACTTCATAAATTTATTCATGTCTAGCTCATAAACGCCAGCTTGCGCGGGATCGACTTTACGAACGATCACTTCACTTAGGTTAGCTTCTTCTATACCACCAGCAAGGGTGACTAATTTTAAGATATCTGTATTTGGTGGAACATAATAAAGTCCCGGGTGCTTTACAGCCCCCAAAAGTTGCACGCCGATCAAACTTTCTTTTTGCGACGAGCGATAAATATATTCAGCGGCGCGGGGCGGTTCTTTTATTTCGAAGAAATTGCTCTGAGCATAGGCCGGCAAAGTAGCCAAAACCATCGAAATACTTGTAAGCAAACTGATCATTTTTTTTAACATAAAAGACCTCGGTATCTTTATTATGACGAGTTCAATTCTGTGGTCAATCTGGACCTAGAGCGAGTTTTAAATCGATCGATGAGTTCTCGTGGCTAGTCTACAATTCCTTCACTAGACTTAAGCAATGGAAATAAACAACATGCCCGAGCACGAAAAAATATTTAACGAAATCTGCACTAAACTTAATGAACTTTCACAAGTTGAAGACAGTAAATCAGCGAAGGACAAAGTGGCACAACTAGAAAAAATGCAGAATCAAATCAAAAGTTTTCAATACGATTTGATGGCAACACATGAAGACATGCAGTTAAAAATTCATACTTTAGAACAAATGACCACTTCGAATTCTGATCTATCAGTGCGCGTGCAAGAATTAACCGACCTGCTAAATCAAGAACGTGGGATTAATTCCAAACTTTCAACTGATTTGGCAAAATCATTGGATTTATCATTAAGACTGCAATTAGAAATTCAAGAAATTAAATCACGTTCGCTACAGGCGCAATTAGAGGACCGTAAACAGTATTTAGAAAATTTTGAATCAATGAAGCTAAAGTTAACCAAAGAAAAAAGTAATGTTCAGGAACTGAGCGCCGAATTAACAGTTGAATTAAAAGCGAAGCAATCCCACATCGAAGATCTTACGCAAAAAATTAATGACCTTGAAGCCGGAATGCAAGATTTGGGCGAATCTAAAATCGAGCAAGAAGAAACAATTAAACATTTAGTATCAGTTGCAGAAAATAAAATTGTAGAATTGAAATTGGCGTTAGACCGTAAGACATCAGACTTAGACAACAGTCAGGGTCAGCTTAACCAAATGAAAATTCAAACCGAGCTTCATAAAAATGAAAATGTTTCGTTAAAAGACTATATAAATAAAATGACCGTTTATCAAAAGCAACTTCTAGCCCAGCAGGCGCAAGCCTATGGGTTTAATTCAACTGGTGCATCACCATCTTAAGATAAAATCCTTCGGGAAAGCTCATCAGGGTTGGGTGATCCCAGCCCTGGCCACCAGTTAAAATACATTTGGCCGATTTTCCCGACTTTAAAACAGCTTTTCGTAATGATTCTTTAAAATCTTCCATAGTAACTAGCCCTGAACAGGTGCACGAAACGACAATACCATCAGCGCGGGCAATTCGAAATGCCTGAGCGTTCAATTTTGTATAGGCATGTAAACCCGGATGCAGGTCTTTTTTGTTTTTAACGAAGGCTGGCGGATCAGAAATAACAATATCAAAATCTGTGGTGCTAAATGCGGAAAGCCCATCCAAAACATCCATTTTATACGTCTTAACTTCAAAACCATAAACTGATAAATTCTCGGAAGCTTTTTTTAATGCTAGCTCGGAAACATCAACCAAATGCACTTCACAATCGATATTCCACTTTTTCAGATTAAATGCAATTTGTGATGCCCATTGACCCATGTAACAACACAGATCTAAAATTTTAACGCGACGATTTTTTAGCACGTGTCGCTTCTGTTCCAAACAATCAATAAGCAACTTCATATTATGGGTTTGATCTAGAAAAAATCCAGTCTTCTGTCCTTCAATTAGATTAATTTTGAAGTAAATTTTCTCGTCGTTAGATGCGACATTTTGCACTTCAATGGAAATATCCGTTAAATCTTCGTCTGCTATACCTTTAATTTGCACTGGTGGTTCTGGTAACAAACCTTCAAGCTTTCTGATGTTCACATCATTTCGCTGCACCAAAATAGTGTGATCCCATGCGATCGTAGATAAACCTTCTAATACCGATTTTTCTACAACCTGCTGGAATATTTCTAAGCCATGCTCTTTGAAAGCTACATCCATTCCCGATGTCAGCAACTGGTACGAAAAAACCTGGTACGTGATGCCAGCTTTCGTGAAAATATAGCGGTCACAAATAATTCCGGGCATGTCATCAGCCTCAGAAAAGCAAACCCGAAAACTAAGTTTAAAGCCAAGATCAAATCGCATTTTCCAAGCTTTTAACAATTTGTAAGACAAGCTTAGAACTGATAGCGGATTTTCTTCCTGCAAAGTAAAACTTAATGCACGAAAAGATATTAATGAATGTGGATTTCCGTAACCACGCGCTAAAAACTGGCCGCGAATATCTTGTACTTCGACCGGTTCACCCGGCTTAATAGACTTCGGGCTATCTAAAAGCTCGTTAGAAAAAACCCAAGGGTGACGAGATCGCAACCGAGCATCATGACCTTTTTTTAGCTTCCAAATTTTCATAACCTTTAGTTTTCCTTAGTTTTACTTGCCACACGAAGTCTTAGTTTAGTTGATAAAGAATAAAAACAGATTTTTCATTTTTAGAAAAATTGTTATCGCTAACTGTGATGAACAACTTTTTTTGTTTGTTTACCCAGCATAGCCCCTCGAAGTTAGCACCATGCGGAAACTTTGTAGTTAATTTTGCATCATTATTCATGCTGTAGAAACAACTGCGATTTAATGTTAAGCTGCCAGCTTTGGTGGCGGTGCAAAGTTGTGTTCTATAAGTTAATCCCTGCAATGAGGCTTCAACCCCACGTTCAAGAATTAAAAAACTCGCTTCATTTATTATTAACATGGCGCTAGCACCGAAATAGCCACTTAAAGTTGTCACGTCTGTATCAGCAGGTTGCGGGTAGGAATAAACAAGATCAAAATTCGCCGAGTTTAAATCGCTTTCAACAAGACTTAGAATTTTTGGACCTTGCAATACCGGAGCCTCTAAAATAGCGGCCCACTTTTTCAAATCAGCATCGATTACCAAACCCTCAAAACCCTGATTCAGCTGTATCCCCTGGGTCTGCTTACCCGATCTTTCAGGCAAAAAGGTTTTGGGGAACTGAATTGCCGATGTCTTTTCCCCTTTGCTATTTGTCCAGAAAATCTCTGGCATGATTCGCGGTCTTTGGTTCAAATCACCTTCCGTAGAAAGCAAGAACTGATCCCGAGACACTATTCCGATTCCCTCAAGGTCTAATATTCTTTGCGACACCGATGGCTTAACTTTTATTGCTTCTGAGTTATTAAAATCAATTTCGTTTTTATCAGGATCATATTTAAAACTAATTATTCGTGGACCGCCTTGGCTGCCCCGATCATCACTTATTACATAAATTCGGTTTTCAAAAATTGAGCAGCCCGATAAACCACCCACTTTTTTCTTATTGATTTTAAAATCGGCTGGCAATGTCCACGTTTTGACAACTTCAACTCGGTATTCAGCAGCTGCAGAATACGAGCCTGATAAAGTAAGAAGAAAAAAAACTAACTTATCCAAGACAGCTCGACTTCAGGAACCGGGTTTTTAAAATCGCGTTTCTCAAGCAAGTGGTTAGACCATTCTTTTTTTAGTGAATAATACCACTTAGCCTGAGTATCCGCATCGTTGATCAACATTAGGCTTGGGTCAAATTTTAGTCCCTCTTGCTGCTTGGTTACGGCCAAAAGATCTTGGCCAAGAAACGTATGGCCAAAACTTTTAACCAGGGGCTTCGCTAAGCTAAGCCACGGAATATTCCAAAAAGCCATTTGTAACACCTGCGTGCGGTTTTCAGAAATAGGCATTAATGCCGTCAAAGAATAAAAGCTTCTTTTTCCAACTTGCACATGTTCAACCCGTGTTCCCGGCAAGCGAAACGTAATTTCAGTCGTCGGTTCGCCACCGAGCAGTCGGTACGCCTTCGAATTTTTTGAAGGCTCATGCCGTTTCATTTGAAAACCATAATTTACTGGCCCAAACTTTTTATGCTTTTCATACGCCGATTTTGAACTGCGCCAAAACCAGCTTTGGTGCACATAAGGCCCGTGTGCAGGATCCATTAGCCCAATCACCGCGTGATCAATGTGACACGGAAATTCAACAATTTCGCAAAGCTGTGGAACCCCGTTTAGTGGAATATCTGATAACTGCGGCGGCTGCGGCGCTTTCATGGGGTCAAAACCAGCTTCACCAATAAAAATCCAGATACCGCCTTGAATTTCTTTTACTGGATATGATCTAACTTTTATTTTTGTACAATCTAATGTTTGCTCTTTAGTAAGTGAGGGAATTTCTTGGCAGACGCCGTTCCCATCAAACTTCCATCCGTGATAATGGCATTCGACCATGTCGTGCACAATGCGCCCGTAACGAAACGGAATACCTCGGTGCGGACAAATGTCGCGGATAGCACTAACAAGGCCGGTTGAAGTTCGAAAAAATAAAATAGGTTCGGACATAATTTGTACTGACGACATTTTACCCGGCTTTAATTTTGCTGAAGGTAGCGCCATGTACCAGTGATTTAGTAGGATTTCAGTCATAAGCTTACCTGCTTCGTTACCGATCTGTGTTTAGCAGCCAAAGTTAACGTGTTTTTCATTAGCATAGCAATTGTCATGGGCCCAACTCCGCCAGGAACCGGAGTTCGCGCTGCTAAGTGGTCTGCTGATCCGGTGGCAACATCACCGCACAAACCCTCGGGCTTTCGGTGAATACCCACATCAATAATGACAGCCCCTTTTTTAAAGTCAGTGGTTTTAAAAAAATCAGGCTTGCCGATCGCCACAAATACCACGTCCATATCCGCTAACACCGATTTCAAATTCTCAGTCTTTGAGTGGCACAATGTGACAGTTGCATTTTCTTGAATCAATAAATGAAATAGTGGCAGGCCCACGATTAAACTGCGTCCAAGCACAGCAACTTTCTTATTAACTATTTCAATTTTATAATATTTTAAAATTTCAATAATTCCGGCCGGTGTGCAGCTGGCAACAATTTGTTTTCCCGCAACCAATGCGCCTAAAGAGGCTTGCGTTAGTCCATCGGCATCTTTTGCAGGTAGGATAAGTTCAGTCATTTTTTTACCGTCAAGATGGCCAGGTAGTGGCAGTTGCATCAGAATGGCATCTACGTCTCCATTTGAATTTAGTTCCTGTACAGCCTTTGTAATTTCGACCTCTGACGAATTTTCAGAAAGTCGAATCAGTGTCGATTTAAAATTTAATTTTTCGCACGCCTTTTGTTTGTGTGAAACATACACTTCACTAGCGGGATCACTGCCAACCAAAACAACAGCCAAATGCGGAGCTGCCCATTTTTTCTGATTCCACGCGGAAATTTGCGCGGCAATTTCTGCGTAGATTGCATCGGCTACAGGCTTACCTTTTAATTCTGTCATTGCACCGCCAGCCAACAATTTGTACCAAATTCCAAAGAAAATCAATATGTTACAGGCACCACTATAGATTAACACAACTTGACCCCAAGACTTCGGTAGATTAGATTAGCGCTTAATTCGACTTCACCGGAGGCTTCAATGGCAGACAAAGTAAAACTATCAAAAGACGGAAACTCAATTGATTTCGTGCAATCTGAAAACATGCCGACCTCTGTAAAAAAATTCCGCCAAAGTCCTGAAATCGAAGGCTTTTACCGCTTCGTATTTGAAAACGATTTACAAAAAGAAGCTTTCGAAATTTTAGATCGTATTTCAGCAGGTAGAAAAGCTAAGAAATTAAAAGAAAAACAAGATGCTCAGCCAGCTAAATCAGCGGCAGCGGCTAAAGTTAAAGAAGCCAAAAAAGTAGAAGCTGCGGCAGTAGCTGCAGCCACTGCAAAGGCCCAAGTCAAAGCGGCGCCTGTAAAAGCTGCTGCTAAGCCAGTTGCTAAACCGGCCGTAAAAGCCGCCCCTGCAAAAGCTATCGCAAAAAAACCCGCTAAAAAGAAGTAATCCGAATTCCGCATCTATTAAGGCAATACGCTTTTTAAAGCGCATTGCCTTTCTTGCAAGACCTCTGTTTCGGAGGTTCTATGAAGTATTCATTACGCAAAAAATTAAAATCGAATCGTGGTCAAGGTCTTATCGAATATCTAATCCTGGTGGCATTGATCGCCGTTGGCACAATCGGTGTGGTTAAAATTGTA
>JANPNP010000036.1:0-9147 GCA_031427535.1 Bdellovibrionales bacterium
TAAAGCGTGAGCTTAATAAGTCTTTCAATTTAGAATCTATCATTGGAAAAAGCACGCTGATGCTTGACGTCTTCGAGCTTATTAAACTTGTAGCTAGCTCGACCGCAAATATCCTGATCAGCGGTGAAAGTGGAACCGGAAAAGAGCTTGTCGCACGCGCACTTCACAATTCAGGTTCACGCAAATTAAAACCATTTGTTCCAATCAATTGCACGGCCATTCCCGAAAATCTATTGGAAAGTGAACTTTTTGGTCACGTAAAGGGTTCTTTTACTGGGGCGATGTCGGATAAAAAGGGCTTATTCGAAGAGGCCGACAAAGGAACTCTTTTCTTAGATGAAATCGGTGATTTAAGTTTAGCGTTGCAAGCAAAGCTTCTGCGTGTGGTGCAAGACCGCCAAATACGACCGGTCGGGAGCAACCAATCGAAAAATGTGGATGTAAGAATTGTTGCAGCGTCTCATCGTGATCTTAAAATTATGGTTAAGGATGGAAAGTTCCGCGAAGACTTATTCTATCGATTGAATGTTGTTCCCATTCGTATACCACCGCTTCGGGATCGAATCGAAGATTTACCATTACTGGTTGAAAGCTTTATTGCTAAATTTGCGGCGCAAAACGGGGCTGGTCCGAAAGACATCACACCTGAAGCTATGGCCGTACTGATGGCGCACCCATGGCCGGGGAACGTACGTGAATTAGAAAATGTCATCGAGCGCGCAATGGTTCTAAGTCGGGGTGATCGAATTGAAAAATCATCAGTGTTAGATGGAGCTTTAGCGGAAGCAAAAAATAATATTGAACAGCTTCATGCCGACCGTCCAACACTTGAAAAACTTGAAGAACGTTATATCAAATTAGTATTGGCCGAGGTTAATAACAGTAAGGACGAAGCTTCTAAGGTTCTTGGCCTAAGCCGCCGAACTCTTTACCGCAAAGAGCGCATCTATGGCATGGTTTCCGACGATACACCCGAACCAGAGGAGAAGCATGAAGGGCCCAACTAATAAAGATTTTGGACATCTTAAATCCGCACTTGATGAAGCAGCTATTGTGGCCATCACCGACAACAAAGGCATTATCACTTACGTTAATAAAAAGTTTTGTGCAATATCTAAGTATTCAGCTGAAGAGCTTATTGGAAAAACCCACCGCATTATCAATTCAGGCTATCACTCAAAAGAATTCTTTGTAGATATGTGGAAACAAATTACTGCAGGCAAGACTTGGGAAGGTGAAATCAAAAATCGTGCAAAGGATGGCAATTACTACTGGGTTAATACCACAATCGTTCCTTTCAAAGATGACTCCGGCCGCTTAGAACAATATATTGCAGTTCGCTACGAAATTACTGAACGAAAATTGGCCGAAGAACAATTGAAAGTTTATTCAAAAAAACTAGAAGTCAGTAACCAAGAGCTACAAGATTTTGCCTCAGTTGCAGCGCACGATTTGCAGGAACCATTACGAAAAATTCAAACGTTTTCGGATCGTTTAAAAAGTAAGGCCAGTGAAGACCTTAAACCAGAAGCACTCGATTACGTCGAGCGCATACAGAGCTCTGCTCATCGTATGCAGGTACTAATTAATGATCTATTAACTTATTCGCGCGTAACCAGCCGGGCGCAACCTTTTCAGCCGCTAGATCTGAATGATCTTATAAAAGATGTCCTATCAGATTTAGAAGTTCGGGTGGAGCAGTCACAAGGTAAAGTTACCCTGTCTCCCCTTCCAACAATCGAAGCAGATCGAACGCAGATGCATCAACTCTTTCAAAACTTATTAAGCAATGCTTTGAAATTTGTAAAACCGGGGACTTCTCCAACTGTAACACTAAGCTCAAAAATTATGTTGCAGTCTTTGTTGGGCGTTGCGGCTATTGAAATAACAATTGCTGATAACGGAATTGGCTTTGATGAAAAATATCTTGACCGAATATTTACCATTTTCCAGCGCTTGCACGGCCGCCACGAATATGAAGGCACGGGAATTGGTTTAGCAGTGTGTAGAAAAATTGTTGATCGTCATAGCGGAATTATTAGTGCGATATCCACCAACGGTGAGGGCGCTAAGTTTATCGTAACACTGCCGTTACAGCAAAAAAATGGAGATCAATCATGAAAGTCAAAAATTCTGTCCCGATACTTATCGCCGATGACGACATGGACGATTGTCAAATGATCCGCGAAGCTTTACTTGAAAGTAGATTACTTAACGAAATTCACTTTGTTCACGATGGCGAAGCCTTGATGACGTATTTAAATTCACCACATACAAAAGAGCAACCAATGCCCGGCTTAATATTGCTAGATCTTAATATGCCAAAAAAAGACGGGCGTGAGGCTTTAAAAGAGATTAAAGGAAACCTTAAATTTCGTCATATTCCGGTAGTTGTGTTGACAACTTCCAAGGCTGAAGAAGATATCGTGCGAACCTATAATCTAGGAGTAAATTCATTTATCACAAAGCCCGTAGCTTTTAATGAACTTGTAAGGATTATGACTGACATGGGTCGGTACTGGTTTGAAATCGTTGAATTACCGGATTACTATAGCGGTGAAAAATAGTGCTGAATCAGTTTAAAATTCTTTTAATTGATGATGATGAAGACGACTTTGTGAATCTGCAGGATTTGTTTCAAGAAGTTCGCGGCAGCAAATATAAGATCACTTGGAAATCTAATTACGATGACGGCCTGCAAGCCTTAAAAGAAAATGAATTTGATGCTTGTTTACTTGATTATCGGCTAGGGGCAAAGACCGGTCTTGAATTGCTGCAAGAAGCTCATGCACTTGGATTGCGATTTCCTGCGATATTTCTAACAGGTCATGGCGATTTAGATTTAGACGTACAAGCTATGCAGATCGGAGCTTCTGATTATTTAGTCAAAGGCGAACTGACGGCACCATTACTAGAACGATCTGTTCGCTATTCAATAAAACACGAGCTAGACATGGAAGAGCTCCGAGAAAGCAAAGCACAAATTCTTCAGCAGGACCGATTGGCTTCGCTGGGCTTACTGGCGTCTAGTTTAGCTCATGAAATTGGTACACCCTTAGGAATAATTAGAAGTCGTGCTGAACTTGCCGAAAAAAAAGCTAAAAGCTTACCTGCAGTTCAGGAAGATATGAAAATAGTCATCACGCAAATTGACCGGATTGCGAAACTAGTTAACTCTTTACTGCAAATTGCACGTGGAAAAAAATCTGAACATGCTCAACCTATTCTACTAAATGCAGTCATCGATGATATAAAAACTTTGCTAAATCACGAACTAGAAATAAAACATATTGATTTTAAAATTTCACTGGATCGTGATTACATCGTCAAAGCAGAGTCTGGTCCGCTTAGTCAGGTGTTCCTTAATTTATTGGTAAACGCGGTCCACGCTATCGAATCCGAGCGATTGACGGGCCGCCAAACAGACCATAGCATAACTTTAACCGCAGACGAGTACGGTGATAAAATACGAATCAAAGTTCAAGACACGGGCTGCGGTATAAAGTCCGAACATATTTCTCAAATTTTCAAACCGTTTTTTACTACCAAGGATATAGGACAAGGTTCAGGACTTGGCCTTGCCACATCGTTTAAGTTGATTTCATCTTGGGATGGAACCATTGCTGTGAAAAGCACGCATGGCGTTGGGACTTTTTTTGAAATTAACTTACCTAAGAAATAGTTTGTTAGTACTTTATTCCGTGGCTTAAGGGATTGAAACAAAGTAATCCGACCAACCCTGTTTTAACACTTAAATTTTTTGTCATTTGTTACTACTCACTTTTCTTAGGACGTATATTAAGGGCTCATCACTAACCGCCAAATAAAGCCACAATTCAAATCCATTCACTTCTTGTCGCGTCTTGCTCTGCCCTTTAAGTTTCATATCCGGATCCGCGCTGCAGTCGACTGAGTTCAGCGGATTTACCCAAAAGATATTTGTCTGCAGCTGATTTTCGGAATACTTAAAGTGAGCAAACCGTTCGCAGAATTCTGTAGTTCCACGATCCCAGTAAAGTCGGTCTGTGCCATTCGCAAAAAAAGTCCAGCGCAGATTCAACGCCGGGTCAGAGCGCTCCATGCGCTGACCTTGATAAATCATTTCTTCAAATTTCCACTCGGATGTTAATGAACTCGCATTTAGCTCTGTAAAATTGCTCGCATTTAGCTCGACATTAAAAAGAAAAATTAAAATGGTATACTTCATTTGCTCCAACCTCGCTGCTTTAATATGATCGTTATGTTTTCTTGGTCTAATGGATCTAGTTTTTTTAGTTCCTCCAACAGTTCAGTGGCAAAGGAATCAAATGTTGAGGTTCCATCAAGTCGAATTAAGATTTTCCAAGCGAAGCGTGTTGTTTTGTCTTTGCCAATTGACTTGTGCATTGACCAAAGTAATCCAGAAATTATTCCTGCATCGTGATAAAGACCCATGTTAAAATCATTTCGGTGCAAATTATTTTCAACCGTCCGCTTGAAGGTTGCCTTCTTGTAAGATACTTCGCCTAACTTAGGATTATCTAGAATCATTGCGGTAAAAAAGTCGGCAAAGCCTTCGTTCAAGGAACCCCCTTCACCCGTGTAAGTTAGCGCTGCAACAGCCTGAATGACTGCATGCACTGATTCGTGTACCACGATGGAGGGATCTAATGCGATATCTGAAAAAATCAAACCATCGCCTTCGCCAAGGCGAATTTTTTGCTGGTAATAGAAGGCTGTATTGGTTTTGTCCGGGAAACCCACAAATGTTTCAGCACTTAGAATGAAGGGAAGTTTGAATTGAAATTGATTCAAGAACCACTGTTTCGTCATAGCAAGATAAAAATACACTTGCACCTGTCGGAAGCGGTTGTCATGAACGGGATATAAAAACTGATTTTTTTCAGCTTTGGCGATAAGTTCACCTTGGGTAGTGACTTGGATATCGTCCGATCTAAGTATGCCTTCGTTTGAAATTTTTTGAAGAATCACGGCAGACAATTCGCTTCTTAGGGGTCCCTGCGGATAAAGATAAGCTGTTGCGTCCACGAATTCGGAACCCATGTTAAGCCGCTCAACGACTTGAAACTTGCGATCTAAATATATGCCACTAAGTTTTCCATCGGCATGCTCAAATGACATTTTCCAAAAAAGCTGTGGTCTAGTTGGAAAGCGAACGATGATTTTTGGATGTTCGTAAATTTTCAAGCTTTTAAAAGAAGGGTTTGTTAGTAAGAACTGTCTTAGCACCAAAGATTTCTCTGTGTTCATTAATGCAATATCAGTTCGCAGATCGAACGAAACTTTGTCGATCCAAATAAATGAAATGAATTTATCCACGCCAGATTCTGTAATCTTTTTATAACTTGTTCCTTCAACCAGCGCACCACCGATTTTTTGCTGTTGAAACTGAATCTGAGTTGTACCCATTTTTAGCTGCGCACTGCTTAAAAGAAAGCTTTTAGGCAGTTTGGGGGCTTCTCCCGCTCCACTCCACCTTGCATTGATCACGCGTGTTTCAGAGCAGGAGAAAATCAACATTGTAAAAGTTATGATTAAAATAAGTTTGCACTTTTGCATAATTTCCTCCTGTCTGATTATCAGATTACTCGATACTTAATGTTTTTTGCAAGAAGGTGCCATCACCATTTAAAAATTTTAGCGTGTGAGTTCCAGAGGCTAATTTTCCAAGGCGTACTTCTTTAGTAAATGGAACCAGCACCATAATACACATTCCCTGACTGACACTAGCAACAGATCGGATGTTATGATTGAACGGTTCTTCTGACGTCACTTCAGCAGATTTCCAACGGTAGCACCCATTAGGGAATAGCCCATTCACGACGATGTAAGCATCAGCTTCCGAGTCAAAACCTCCGGGAATGAACGCATCAGTTACTGATATCGTCACTTCTTTTACTGCTGGTGGCTGCTCTCTAGGCTGTACTTTGGATAGTGCTGTTAGCGGCGCTGCTGCAATCAAAACCGCAATAAGTGCTAAGTGTGAAAATGATTTTAACGATTTTTTTGTATCTACTGTGTTCATATTTCCCCCGTAATGGTGTTTTGTTAATGGCAGCTGCATGCTGTCCGATAACACTATTGCAAAGGGGGATCCAAAAATTATGAATTCGGCTTTGATCTAGATTGCATTTGGCTAAAAATTCTTGCCAGCCTGTCTAAAAATATTAAATGCAGAAGCCATGTTGTCAAATCGGTAATAATTAATTTGCTAGCAACTTAAGCGTGTTCAATTTCGTGCGCACAGATAAGGGAACGCGCGTTCCGGCAGAGCCCGTGTAACTAGCTACAATGGAATCTTCATACCTTTTGTAACACTGTTTAGACCAGCGCGAATGAGGAACTCGGTTGATGCAAGATTCAAAATAATTTTCATGCAGTGTTAAAATGGAAATGCCCATAAGGTTTTCGTAACTTTTCCCAGTAAGAAAAAGGGCTTCGCCAAGTTCATCATCTGATAATTCGTCTGTTAAAAGTCGCAGTAATGCAGGAATTGTTCGCATGTCTTCAATTTCACTGGTGCCCGCTTTTCCCAGCAGACGAATATCAGAAAGCGTCACTAGCGGCTTACCTGAATTCCACGCCTGCAAAGATTTTTTCCAAGTCAAGTTTCTATTCTTTAAGTACGGGGCAACTTTTGGATTTGATCTAAGTGCCGCAGACAGCAACTCGGCCCTATCCTTATCCTGCATGAAGCGAACGGACACTAATAAGCCAAGCCGAGTTATCTCTTCAAGGTCTTCGCGCGAACTGAGTGTGCTTTTAACTTCTTTCAAGGCAATTTTAAATGCAGAGTCATACTGACGAAAAGCAATCATAAACTCTATTTGATCTTTCACCGGAAGTGAATTGACGTACGGCTCAACAGAATCTTGAAGTCTAACCTCTATTCCATCTTTTAGCCGGGTGTGACACTCTAGACAGTAGCTTGTTACTTTTGTTAACTGTGATCTGGCGTATTCACGAAATCCATTTTGAAAATTCATATCTGCTTCCTGAATTTCACTGGCAAACTGAGTGGCTACAAATCGGACCGTTGGGTCCTTATCACGTAGGACTGGATCATGTTTCACATTTTGCGAGCCCACGCTTAACGCATGAATAGATTTCTTTAAAAAAGCTTCGTTCTGATTATCATTGAATTTTTTTTTGTCGAAGATAAAGGGCTGAAGAATTATTAGATCCTTTTTAAGATTCTGCATGGATTCGTTCAATAACGGAGGCGGCAAAAAACCATGCGCGCTGAGCTACTTGTTGCAGATTCAGATTTTGTTGGCCTAGCTTGGCAAGAAAGAAAAGCAAACAATGTCAGAAACAACACCAATGTGGCGCTTAGTTTTGCTAAAGTATTCATATATTCGTTGTTCCTTTTTTTATTAATTATATTCCAATTCCGGAAACACTTTGCGCAATGTCGCCAATTGGAGTTTTCGAAAACCAATTGTTTATTTTTTCAAACAAAGTATTTGAGTGAGGCGAAATTTTTTCATCAAGTACGCGCAATAAATCCTCATGGCTGACGATACCAACCACACGATTGTCTTCCGTAACCAACACACATGATATTTTTTCTTCAATCATAATATCGATAACCTTTGACAGCGACGTATCAAACTTTACTTGGCGAACCGGACCCATATAGTCGCGTACGACGGAATGATAGGGGAATAAATCCGTTTCACTATCGCCAATAAGGGCACGTTTAAAAACACGATCAGAAATCATTCCCACAACTTTGCCAACTTTATTTACGACAGGAAGATGGCGTATATTATGCGAGCGCATTAAGTCATAACTTTCGTCTAGCGAATCAGTAGAGCGCACGGCTATTATTTCTTTACTCATGATGGAATCTACTTTTGGAATCTTCATTGATGCCCCCTGATAGACTAAATATGCAAAGCAAATGCCCCGCCCTAATGCGTGGTTGCGACTACCGGGTGTTTGATTGCAAGTCTTGTGACAATCTGTCAGCGTCAGGACAAAGTGATACGGATGTTAAGATAATGCTAATTAGGACCGACAAGCTGAACATCAAACACCTGATGTTCAGCGCTTGTTGATTCTTCAATTTTTATTTGTAAATTAATTGCATGCATCATGTTGGTTTTTAACATAGCAATAAAAAAATGCACTTCCTTGGATTCACCCGCCTGCAAACTGACAATTGGCACTGCAATAATAAATTTTACGTTATGCCACTTCTCTTTGTCGACTTGTGAAATTGTGAAGAGTTGCGATTTAAAACCTTGATTGTGAATATTTACTTTAAAATGATTTAACACCTGTCCATCGGAAGTTATTTCATACGGTGCTCCAGCGCCACGAAGTAAAACCGCTGAAAACAACGCGTGCTTCACAAGGTTATACGCTAGCCCTGCACTACAAACGATAAACAATAAAAAGTAAGCTACAACTCGCGGCCTGAGATAATTTATCGGAACACTAGAAGCATAACCGATAAGTCCCGTGGGTTTATTTACTTTTTGCATTATTTCATCACAGGCGTCGATACACGCGGTGCAGGATATGCACTCCATTTGCAGTCCATTTCGGATATCAATTCCTGTCGGACAAACTTGCACACAACGATTACACGACACACAATCTCCACGACTCTTTGGCAAATCCTGTGGCGCTTTTCTGGGTTCACCCCTGGTTTCGTTGTAAGTTACGATTAAGGACTGCTGATCTAACAAGACACTTTGAAAACGTCCGTATGGACACATGATGATGCAAAACTGTTCCCTGAACCAGCCGAAATTAAAAAGCACCAACGCCGTCATACTGACAACCATTAGAAAATAAATCCAGTTTTCAGTTGGTGATCCCTGTAGCATGCTGATAAGTTTTTCGCCACCCGTGAAGTAGGCTATAAAACTATGTGATAGTCCAAGACTAACAAGCAAAAACAGAAACCACTTCAGTATAAATTTAAACATTTTAGTGGGCGTCAGTGGAGCAATCAATAAACGCCGACGTTCAATGTAGTTACCTTCGACTAAAATTTCGATTCGTCTAAAGACGGCGTCAATAAATACCGTCTGCGGACACGCCCACCCACACCACGCGCGCCCCCAAATAGCAGTTGTTAGAATGATAAGTAAAGTTAAAATAGAAACTACAAAAAATAAAAGTGGCGCATCA
>JANPNP010000037.1:0-9971 GCA_031427535.1 Bdellovibrionales bacterium
GAAAACGATTTTTCTGTGTCGTCGTTTTTGTTGGTGAAGTATTTGAAAACTCCGTAACCGATGAAAAGTAACACAATACCCCCGACAAATTTTTTAAGAAATGACCATTTATCCATAGCTTTGTCCTCAAGTGATGTGGAATAAAAAAAAGGGAACCTTAGTAGGTTCCCTTTTCGCTGTGACCCAGTCATTCTGCTATGCAGAATCTTGGAGTCGGTATGCTTCTTGTTTATTTACGATTTGCTTTGTTTAACTTCGAAGATTTTGGTCATTGCTAACTGATAAGATCGCATCCTGCTGGGTTACTGCTGCTCCTGCAGCAGTCCGATTTTTTTGATCTGGGACAATCTTATCGTAAGAATGTCCTAATCTCCTAAACCGAGCTCCTGACATGACGTCAGGAGCAGCCCGGCCACGAAGGCCGGCGCCGTGCTAGGCAACAAACTGGGTTACTAAAAGAAAACCCAGTTCTGAAACCCAGTTCCGCAAAAGAAACTAGTTCGTCCCGTCAGTCTTCAAATTCTTCAACTGGTCACCAAACATATCACCAAAGCTTGTTTTCGCATTGGTAGATGCTTTCTTAGCGTAGTCTTCAACGTCGCCTTTTTGTTCACGAAGTTTTACTAACTTCGAAGACAATCCGATCTTACGAGCTTCTTTATCAATTGTGATAACTTCAGCTTTTACTGATTGGCCGGCTTTGACGAAATCTTCTACGGTAGCAACTTTGTCAGTTGTTAACTCAGAGATATGAATTAAACCTTCGATATCAGCTGCTAATTCAACAAAGGCACCAAAATCTGTGGTCTTTGTTACTTTAACATCATGCTGAGTTCCGATGCCGTATTTGCTTTCGATCTGAGACCACGGATCACTTTCAAGTTGTTTCACGCCCAAAGAAAAACGCTCGTTTTCAGAATCTACCCCTAAAACAACGGCGCGAACTTTTTGTCCTTTAGTGAACATCTCAGATGGATGATTCACACGCTTTGTCCAAGAGAAATCTGAAATATGCACAAGGCCGTCGATACCTTCTTCGATACCAACAAAGATACCGAAATCAGTTACGGACTTTACTTCACCTTCAATGATAGTTCCCGGAGAATAAGATTCTTTCATCTCGACCCAAGGATTTGCTTGAAGCTGTTTCATACCTAATGAGATACGACGATTTTCGCCGTCGATTTCAAGAACTTGCACTTCGACCTCGTCGCCGACTTGTACAACTTGGTTGGCGTGTTTAACACGTTTAGTCCATGACATTTCTGACACGTGGATTAAACCTTCAACACCATCGCCAAGTTCTACGAAAGCTCCGTATTCAGCTAAAGAAACAACTTTTCCTTTGGCTTTAGCACCGATTTTGTAGCTGTTCTTTACTAATTCCCAAGGGTCAGGAGTTAACTGCTTAAGACCTAAAGATACGCGCTCTTTTTCAGTGTCGTACTTTAAGATTTTAACTTGGATTTCATCGCCCACATTGATGACTTCTGAAGGATGCTTGACGCGGCCCCAGCTCATGTCTGTGATGTGAAGTAATCCGTCAATGCCGCCCAAGTCGATGAATGCGCCGTAATCAGTAATGTTTTTCACAAGACCAGTTACAGTTGCGCCTTCCTTCATTGTTTCAGCTGTTTGAGATTTCAAGCTATCGCGTTCTTCTTCTAACAAAGCACGTCGTGATAACACAATGTTGCCGCGCTTTTTGTTGAACTTGATGACTTTGAATTTATATTTTTTACCTAAGTAAATATCCATGTTGCGCACTGGACGTAAATCAATTTGTGAACCAGGTAAGAAAGCCTTAACACCGATATCAACGCTTAAACCGCCTTTAACTTTCGCGATCACAAGTCCTTCGATGACTTCTTCGTTTTCTGCGGCTTTAGAAATATCTGACCACGCACGCATCATGTCGGCTTTATCTTTTGATAATGCGATCATGCCGTTTTCGTTTTCAATACGGTCAATTAATACTTCCACTTTGTCGCCGGCTTTGACTTGGCGAACACCGTCTACGACGCGGAATTCATTGATAGGAATAAGCCCTTCAGATTTGTAGTTGATATCAACCAAGACATAGTCTGATTGAACTTCAACAACAGTACCTGCGACAACGTCGCCGACTCTGAAATCTTGTTCTTTAGTTGCTGCTGCGAAAAGTTCTTCGAACTCAACACCTGAAGCTTGATTGTTCAAACCAGGATTTGCTGGGATCTTTGCATCTTCTGCATCCAGTAGCGCTAGGACCGATAGTTTTTCTTTTTGGCTTTTGCTTAACGTTTTATTCATGTTCTTTCTTTTTTTCCTCCCGCCGAAGCTCCCTCTAGGAGTGCTAAGGTCGAAAGGTAGTTCTAGGGGTTTTTAATTAGGCGGTCAATCTAAGAGTTATAGAGGTAATTAGGAAAAGTTATGGGACTAGACTTTTAGTTTTGAATGGACAAAGGCATCGACTTTTTTGACCACTTCAACGAATGACATTTCGGTCGTGTCCAAAACTAAAGCATCTATCGGAACTTGTAAGGGTGCTACTTTACGCGTCGAATCTTGCTGATCGCGAACCTGTTGCTGCTGAACCAATTCTTTTTGATCCATCCCAAGCTCTTGCGCCCGACGAGTGGCCCGGTGTTCTGATGAGGCTGTGATATAAATTTTAACTTCGGCCTGGGGAAAAACTACCGTTCCGCAGTCGCGACCTTCGGCAACTAGCCCTTTGACCCCTAGTGCAAGGCTTCGTTGGTGATCCAATAAGGATTGGCGAATTTCTGCGTAATGACTGATTGTACTGGCGGCATTTCCGACATTTTCTTGGCCGATTTTTTCGGTGACATCTTCCGATTGAAACCACACCTTGGTTTTTTCAGGTGTCATTTCAACTTTCCAGGTGTCTGACATGGCAAGTTCAGATAATTTCTGACGATCGGTTAAGGCAATTTTTAATTGTAAGGCTGCATAGGCTAAACCCCGATAAAATGCACCTGTTGAAACCCACGGAATATCTAAGCTTTTTGCAAGCGCGCGACTGACCGATGATTTTCCAGAGGCCGCCGGCCCGTCAATTGTTATTACAAATCCCATAGTTTGGTTTACCTGACTTCCGGAACTTCGGTCAGCATTTTTTCGATGGCAGTGATCGCTTTTTTGTTTTCATCTGCTAGTCCGACGGTCATACGTAGATAATTTGGAAAGCCGTAATTTTGTACAGGTCGCAAAATGATGCCTTTTTTAAGCAAATTAGTGAACGCTTCGTTGCCGTTTCTTTTTGTGTCGAATAAGACGAAATTAGCCTGCGACGGCCAGTACTTTAATTTCAAGCGATCTAATTCGTGGTAAAAATAATCTAAACCGGTCCATACCGCCTGTTGCGAATCGTGTATGTACTGCACATCTTCTATTGCGGCAGCCCCTGCAACTTGCGCTAGATCATTGACGTTAAATGGATTTCGTACGCGGTTATAAAATTCAAGAACATATTCGGGACAGATCATGGCGCCCAAGCGAAAACCCGCTAAACCGAAAACTTTAGAAAATGTTTTAAGAACAATGACGTTAGAATATTTTTTATAAAATTGCAGCGCTTCTTTAAATTCAGGGTCGCGCACAAATTCAGTGTAAGCTTCGTCGAAAACTAGTAACACGTCGTCGCGGTTTCCTAAGCGCACAAGAAATTCTTCTAATTCTGTACCGCTGACAATTGTACCCGTCGGATTATTAGGGTTGGGAATAAAAATCAGTTTAATATTTGCAGTTGGATTTCTAAAAAAATCATCGGCAATCGCCTTTAGATCCATCGTTAAATTAGCCCGCAAAGAAGTTGTTCGGACTTTGACCCGTGCTGCTTGTGCACAAACTTGATATGCTACAAATGCCGCTTGTGACGTTAATATGGAATCGCCCGGTTCACAAAAAATACGAATTAATAAATCAATAATTTCATTTGATCCATTACCAATGCCAATTTGTGATATGGGAACATCCCACCGTGCTGAAATTTTTTGAATTAAATCATAGCACACCGGATCTGGATAACGATGTTGCTGTGTTAAAAAAGTTTGTATTGCAGCAATAGCCTTAGGACTAGGGCCCAGGGGGTTTTCATTGCTTGCTAGTTTATGAACTTCGGTAAGGCCATATTCACGCTGGGTTTCAGCGATTGGCTTTCCGGGTTTATATGGAACTAGGTTTAAAATCTCTGCAGATACTTTCATGGTTGACCCTTTACAGCAGTCTTTCTATCATACCTAACACAACAAAAGAAAGTACGAGTTCTTAAGATTATGACCGAAACTGCTACTGCAACAGCTATTGCACTTTATCTGGGCGAATCGTACGCAACCCTTGGGGTATTTGATAATCATACAGACGATGTTACAAAAACCTCGGCATTTATTTTTGAGAAATCTGTTTATCTTCCGCAGACATCATTAAAAAATTTATTAGCGCAAACAGTTGCTGCTAATCCTGACATTAAAATAGAGTCCATTTTTATTGTCACCCGCTATTTAGATCGGCTGCAGACATTTCGCCTTGGCGGCAGCGTCATACAAGCCGTACCAGCTGGTTTTGAAAATTCGTACTCGGTAGCGCAAACACAGATGCAGTCGTTAGCTGCACCAGCACTGATTTTAACAATTCGTACCGATTTAGATCACGAAGCCTTAACTGCAGAACTGACAACGGAACTGGCCCGCCTTAAAAAAGTTAATTCAGAGATTAATAAAGTCGTTTTACAATTGCCAGAAAGTCTTTTTTCGGCCAAGCAAATTGAAGCTGTAAAAAGTTTTTTTATCGCAAATAATTTTAAAGTATTTCTTGTGCCCCAACCCTTTGACTTTGAATCGGTGCGCCGGACCCTGCTGAATGCTGGCAGCGAAGGAACCAAAGACGAAATTTTAGCAGATATTCGTAGTGCACTTGGCGCGGAGATTAAAATTAACTTTTGGGTAAACAGTAGCTTCGCGGATGACTTTGAAAATATTGATCTTTACTTCAGTTCCCACAATTTTTTACACAGCTACTTGCAGCGAGAAAATTTAACACAAGGATTCTATTTTGATGTTGAAAATTGGAGCGCTATCACGATTGCAACCGATACGAAATGGCATAGCCCGTGGGGGACTATTGAATTTACTAAGCCAGAAACTGAAAAATTTTTAATGTCGCCGTTTTGTGAATTGACGATCAACGTTGCCGGGCAAGTTGTTGTGGCCTCTGCCACACCGCAGTTTGAACCCGGTCCCATCGTGGCCGGACGGTCTGTTAAAACGCTTATTCTGGATGTGTTTTCCGAAGAGCTTCGCGATAACAAACTTATATCTAGTTTATTTCCGCAATTGATGTCGGATGCGATTCAGCAGAAAGTTAATACACAATTTCAAATTTTGCAAAAAGCGCAAAGTTTAGATTTAACCCGCATGAGTAAAAACGATATAAAAGAGTGGCTTCGTTTTGCTGTGACGACATGGATCTTAAAAAATTGCAGTTCTGGCTCGGCACGTATCTTAGGAGATTTTGGCTCTTTCTTCTTTCAAGATTTAAAAAAGAATTCTGCCTTCAGTTATTCGAATTACAGCTGGCCCAAAGAAATTATGTTACAAGCTAAATTAGGGCGTGCGCATGAACTTTCATAGCACGCAGCAACTGCTGAAAACCATTCTTAGCCATTTTAGTTCGGCATCGCTTGTGACTGAAGACGGAAAATTACTGGCATCGATCGATTGTGGTGTGTTTAAATCAACCACCAGCCGCCTTGTCGTCTTTCAAATTGTTAAGAAATATTTAAATCCGCAAATTGGGGATTTATTCATTTTAAATGATCCAGGCAATGGTGGCTTAAATTACCAAAATGTTTTTTTTACGACAAGGGTAACTGACAAAATATTTTTAGTCTTTGTTCAGGAAATGCCGCAGATTGATTTTAAAATTCCGCCAACCCCGCTGTACGATAAGGGTTTAAAAAATAAAACCGTATGGCCATTTTTAGTCGAGCAAAATCCGCACGCTGAAATACTGCGACATTTTTTCGAAAAAAACTGGCATGATGTTTTGAAATTAAAAAACTTAGGCCCTTACTTAAGCGAAATATCCGTTGGAAAGAATCAGCTGGCTTACTTTCGAATTGTTGCGCAAATTTTCGAGCGTAACTTTAATACCAAGGCGCTTGGCCAAAGTGAAGTTAGTCTAAAGCTTAACGCAGCTGATACGATCAAGGTTCGATTAGCAATTGATGAAAAGCAAAACCAACGTACTATACATATCGATTTTTCACAGACTTCTATTGCAGGTAAAATGTTTGCCGCGTCGCATGTGACCGAAAGTGCTGTCATGATGGCTATCGCTGAAAGCTACGGAATGTGTGATTTATTATCGCAGCCATTACTTGATCTTGTTCGCTTAACGCTACCGCCGCAGTCTATAGTTTCGAAAGCAAATCCACTTGGAACCTATAATCTACTTTTGCAAAAAGCAGTTTCTGAGCAAGTTTTATTTCTACTGACCAGTTTGGCGGGTAAATCTAAGGCTGCACCAACCACATTTAAATTAAAACCAGAATTTCGAATTGATTTAGAAATAGATAACAAGGTTTGTGGAATTCACGCTAATAATAAAAAATTTGTTTTCAAAGATTTAGACTATCTGATTGCTTCAAAAGCGGTACTGCCGTTAATTTCGCAGCAGATTGATGGAAAGGTTCATCTTAAACTGCAAGTTTTAACTGACAAGCCCGTATTAATTCGGCCACAGCTTATTTTAAATACGTATTCTCAAGAATTCTTTCAAGTATCAAACGCTTCGTTAGCAAAAGATTCGGTCACCACTTTGAAACAGAATGAAATTATCGAATTAAATTGGTCGCTGGTTAAAGACACTAAATAATTCGAGCCCCTAAACGTGTCATAGCATCGCGGATTTTCTGAATATGCTGATGGCTTGTGGTTTCAAGTACAAAATCAATTCGCGTTTCTTTTAAGTTTAATCCGGTACGGATACGGTCGTGGTGAACTTCTAAAACATTAGCACGCTGATCGGCGATAACTTGTGACAGCCTGCTAAGGCTACCTGGTATGTCTGGCACAATGACAGAAAGTTCACAAAGTCTACCGCGTTCAATTTGACCGCGCTGAATGACTTGCGAAATAATGTTCATATCAATATTACCACCACAAATGAGTAAACAGGTTTTTTTACCTAGTGATAATGTTTTTTTATGTGTCATAGCTGCTGCCAAAGCTACGGCCCCAGAGCCCTCGGCGATGGTTTTTACCCGCTCCATTAAAAAAACAATGGCTTCGGCAATTTGTGAATCGCTTACGGTTACAATTTCGTCGACGTAATTTTTAATGAACGAATCAAACATAATTTGGCTTGGATTTTTGATCGCGATCCCGTCAGCTAAGGTAGTTATGACTTGTTGTATTGGTGCGAACGTATTTGTTTTAAATAACTGCTGCATCGTGCTGACCACATCGACTTGCACACCAATGATTTTTATCTTTGGATTTAGCGCTTTTACCGCGATGCCAATGCCGCTAATTAGTCCGCCACCGCCAATGGGAACCACGATTGAATCTAAATCTTTTACTTGCTGCAAAATCTCGAGCCCTATGGTCCCTTGTCCTGCGATGACGTGTTCGTCTTCAAACGGATGAACAAATACATATCCTTTTTCTTTTGCTAAAGCATAAGCTTGGTCGCGCGCTTCATCAAACATTTGACCATGTAAGATAACTTCAGCGCCGTAATTTTTTGTAGCTTGAATTTTTGATAACGATGCTGTTTCGGGCATAACAATTATAGATTTGACACCGCTTAGACGCGAGCTAAGCGCCACACCTTGGGCGTGATTTCCAGCCGAACAAGCGATGACTCCGCGTTTTTTTTCGCTTTCGCTTAAGCTTGCAATTTTGTTGGTGGCACCTCGTAATTTAAAACTTCCGGTGCGTTGATTATTTTCTAATTTTAAATACACGTCACATCCTATAAGTTCGGATGTCGAATGAGTAAAGGCACACGGAGTTTTTACGATGATATTTTCAATTACTTTTTCGGCGTTTTGGATATCTTTTAAAGTGACTTTCATATCACCAGTATACAGTTATTCCCCATAAAGGTGGATACTGAGATTTAAGATGTTCATACAATGAGCCCGACTTAAGCCGCGTGTCGTCAATGTTCATGTTATCTGTTGGGACTTTTAAACCAGGGTCTAGCTCGTTTCGTTCATCGAAAAACATGAACGGCGCAAGGAACTTTCCGCATCCACCACATTTTTTTACCGGGAAGCCCAATTGTTCATTAACTGTCGAACAAACATGACATCTGCGGATATGAATCTTACTTTTATTGTCGATCATTTTCACACTTCCATTCTATCAGTCACTTAGTCTAGTGCAATGAAAGCACCGCTAGTTCCTACTTTGGAATGCACCTGTTTGAGATGGGATCGTCATTTCTAATTCAAGCTGTTCAGTGACTTGACGCGAAAGCGTCGATTGCCAGTTTGGCACATTTTTATGATCTGATTTGAAACGCTTTGATATGTTTTGCAAATGTACTATTTCTAGACGCACTAAATTTAAAGTAATTTACATTATTACCGATAAGTTAAGTAGATGTTAAAGAACGTAAGCTGTTATTTATTATTTTTGGCTCTATGCCTTTCATTATTTGCGAGGCAGGCGCATGCCGTTCCGAACAGTTTATCATTTCAAACAAAGATCTATCGCCCCGACGGAACTGCTTTAGAGGCCTCAGCTGTCAATTTTCGTTTTACCACAGTGGATCCAACCGGAACTTGTATTTTATATGTCGAAGACTTTGCAAATGTAACTATGCAAAATTCTGCTGGGCTTGCTATTTTTAATTTAGGTAACGGCACCAAAGTTTACCCGGCAGCCGCTTACACTTTTACAAATATTTTTAATAATTTGCAGCCGTCATTTTCATGTCAGGGTGGGGGCAATTATTCACCCGGAGTTTCGCGCACGGATAAACGAAAAATAATTGCGCAGTTTCATGACGGTACAGCTGCTGGTTGGCAGACACTTCCTGCTATTGATGTAAATAGCGTGCCGTTTGCAAATTATGCCGGTGATGCCGAAAAGTTGGCGGGTTTTGTAGTCGATGATTTTTTGCGCTACACGACGCTGCCAACGTGCTTAGGGGCTGACGTTTTAACTTTTAATGGCACGGCAGTTGTGTGCGCCGCTTCTGGTGCAGCCGGCGCTGTTGATGCGACCACTATTTCAAAAGGTATCGTGCAAATTGGTGCAGGGCTTAATGTCGCAGCTGGTGTTGTTAGTGTTGGTTTTGGAACTGCTGCTGGAACTGCGGCTGCGGGTAATGATGCGCGAATTACCGGAGCACTGCAAACTGGTGCTGCTGCTGGCGGAGATTTATCTGGAACTTATCCCAATCCGGTTTTAGTTAATACGGCCGTAACTGCCGCAACATACGGATCAGCAACACAGGTCGCTGCGTTTACTGTTGATGCAAAAGGACGCTTAACCGGGGCAACAAACTCTGCAATAGCTATTGCACAGTCACAAGTTTCTGGACTGATTACGGACCTTACGAATAAACAACCCCTTGACGCACAACTTACTGATGTTGCTGCGTTAGCGCCAACAGCTGATAACTTTATCGTTGGTAATAGTTTAAACTTTGTTTTAAAAACTCCGACTGACGCTAGAACTAGTCTTGGGCTTGGCGGCTCTGCTGTTTTGAATGTTGGTAGTATTGCTGGAACTGTAGCTGCTGGTGATGATTCCCGATTAACAAATTCAATTCTAAATTTTGGAACTGGTGCAGGCAATGTGGTGACTTCGATGCGTTCGGGTAATACCGCTTCCCGTCCCGCTTTTGGTACTGACGGTAGAATTTATTTCGATACACAGGCACAAATTATTTATCGTGATAATGGAACTGCTTGGGTTGCTGTTGCTAGCAATGCCGGCGCTGGCGGAGATATC
>JANPNP010000038.1:0-7688 GCA_031427535.1 Bdellovibrionales bacterium
GTACTGTCCGGCAAAGCTTGCCGTATCTGAATCTTCGAAATGCCCACTGGACCTAACTGCTACCGGAAAGCCACCAATTTTATCAATTGCATTTTTTAAAGTGTCAAAATGCTCTGGACCGATTGCAGTTTTGGGAACCACAACAAAACCCGCAGGAACTGGAAAGTTTAGTTCTTTTAACGTATGCAAATGCGCCGCTTTTTTTCCGGCGGTATGGATATTAAAATCAGATTCGCCAATAAATGAAAACTTCATTAAAAAACGGCTTTTCGTTTTTGCAGACCTAATGTCATTCCGACCGCATCAGCTTGTTTTAAAATCTCAATTACTTTTTCTTTACTTAATGCACCAATCGAAAAATGGGCTTGATGCCGCATCAACGCTAAAGTAACTGTTTCAGCCATACAGGCAAAAATTTGCCCGTTCGGAGCCGGGCAAACCGGATGAATTAATTTTTGATTTAGCGGCAACTGCACATAACCACCTTGAATATATTCAATACCGCGCTGATTATTAATTAACGAAGGATGCACATTCGATGGTACCGCAATATCTAGTAAAATTGCGTGATCTTTAAAAAACTCTGGAAACAACAATTGCTTAGCAGAATTTGTTCCTGAAATAACAATGTCACAGTCTTTTAAATATTGTAGCTTGTGTGTTGCAAAAATTTGATCGGCTGTAATTTTTGAATTCTTTAAGATCGATTTTACTGCCATTTGAAACTTAACGCTTTCAGTAAATGGCTCGCGGTGTACTAAGACCAAAGAGCTAACTTCATCGGCAATGATTTGGGCGTAGATATTACAAATGTTTCCCGCCGCGCCTACAATACCTACTTTACACTCGGATAATTTTTTACCTTTAGCTTCTAATGAACGTTGCAATTCACGATAGGCAATACCTACGGTTAAACTATTACCGGTGGTTACAAACGCACTATTTTGATTCAAAAATGCAGTGCCGTTGTCCGAGGCTATACTAGTAAACTGACCAAGACCTATGTATTTGGAACCCGACTGGATAGCTTGTTGAACCGCTTCTTTAACTTTTAAATAGCCCGCATGGCTTTGTGATCTTAAAGCGTTTTCAAAATAAGCCGAGCTTACTGTAATGCCATTTAATTGAAGTTTTATTTTGTTGCCATTAGCACCTTCGATGATTTGTTCGTGATATGTCACGCTGCCACCGATTGGACCTAGTTCTTTCATAAAATGCTGTAAATTTTTTTCTGGCAAGCGATTAAGGGCCGGGTCAAAATCCCGAACGGAATCTAAATCAATAAGGTGGGTCATGAATGTCACTTGCGGAACATTTTCGGTTAACACAGATTTAAGTGGGCTTTTTGATGGTGAAATTTGTTGCTCTACAAGATCTGATTGTTCATCTGCTACGCCTAAAACCTTTTGCAATACCTTTCCGATTTTACCTAGATAAATTTGCTGGCATAAATCTGTCAGTGCTTCACATAATTTAATTGTTTCCAATTCAGATATTGTACATGAAGGCTCGATGCGCAACGTATGATTTTGACTTAATGTTGCTGCGACTCGCACCTGATGTTTATGTAGTAAGTAGCTTGCAAAAATATAGGTTGAATACCCTGATTTCTGAATGGAATCTAATAAAGCGGGTGCGGTTTCAGAATTATGAAAAAATTCAACCCCAAGCATCCAGCCCTTACCACGCATTTCTTTTACAACACCAGGAAAACGTTTTTGGATCTGCTGCACGCAAAGTCGCAAGTTACTTTCAAATAAAATGGCGTCTGAGATATGACTTTGTTTTTCCAGCTCATTTAAGCCAGATAATGCGACAAGCGAAGAAAAATCATCTTCAGAAAAAGTCGAAGTGTGCACTATGCCAAAGTCAGACACATATAAATCACTACAGGTGATAAACGCACTAATTTTTGCGTAGCCTGCGCCCAAACTTTTACCTAATAGTAAATAATCAGGATCAATTCCAAACATAACGCTAGCTAAAAAATATCCTGTTCTGTACAGACCCGTTTGAATTTCATCTACGACTAGCGGTACCAAGTTAGCCTTACATTGCTGTGCTAAAAACTGAACTTGCGTTCTATCAAGAACGTGAATTCCACCTTCACCTTGAATCAATTCAACAAACACGGCCGCTAAGTTTGAAAGTTGGTATTGGCCTAAGTGCGGATCTGAAAACTGGGTGCAACTTTCAGCAAATACATTTAAAATATCTTCACTAGGCAAAGTATTTTTTAAGTAAACTGTCTGAACAGCGCTAGCAGAATACATGCTTTTGTGTTTGATATTAAAGGTTGTACAAAGGCTTCCAGCGGTCTTTCCATGAAATCCACTTTCTAAAGCCACTAATTTCGGAGTGATCTTTTCAATTTCTTCAATCCACAGATTCAACTTATCAATTAGCGGATGCTGACGAGTTGATTGTAAGATTACATTTTTCTTACGCTCAAGATCTAGAATTATTTTATTTTTACGCTCGGCGAATGCCATTAAACTATGTTTTATAGCGGCTTCTGTAGCTTCCGTTCCGGTATTTAAGAACGTACAAACGTATTCTTTTTGATTATTCAGTTTTGAGTTTAGCAAATTATTCAGTTTATAGGACAGCTCAGCACTAGCCTTTCGAATCGAGGCCTGGGCATGAATCGGTACGTTTTTTTCTAAAATTTGAAAAATTGTTTTTTTGATTTCATCGTTGGAATGACCTAAGATCGTCGATCCATAGCCACCTAAACAATCAAGAATCTCAACTTTTTTCTGGTCAATGCGGGCTGATAAATAGTTCCCTTTAGCAGATTCATAACAAAGGTCTAATTTTAAAATTTGTAACATGCGGCCAAGCTCGGGTCGGTTGTGTTTTAAGTAAATTTGAACCCAGTCGTGATCGCCTTCAGGCTGACCAGCTGCTTCTATTTCCCTATTTAAAGTGTTAGGCTTTGAATTCATGTTAGACCCTCGTTAAGTAGGGAAGCAAAAGTTAGACCCTTCAACTTAGATAGCTTACATCTGCAGTGTCTTAATTTGAGATTGCGCCATTTATTGTCTGAGCCTGTTCAAAACCTTACAGCAGTTCGGCTCATTCTGAGATTTGTGGGTTATCCACATTTATTCGATTTGAGGGTTTAGCCAATTTAATGCGTATTTGTGATTAAGGTATCCAAACTTCTGCATGATTTTTAATGCGAAGTAAACCATGTCCTTGTAACCGTAAGCAACCCATTTTAAAGTCTTAATACCACGATTGATCCCTTAAACTACACTCGTAGTGAAGCGGTGGCTGAAGTAATTCCAAAACTGCTTAGCTTCCCGCAGTGATAAAAAATAATTCGCTATCGGCCACGCCTGGATGTCATAGGCCCACTGATAAATTTCATACATTATCACTTCATTTATGTGTTTATTAAAAATATTGGGGGCGAGCTCGGGAACTTCTGCGGTTCTGAATCCGTAAGATTTTCTGATTACCAACTTTGCCTTGTTGTTTTGACCCATTTATTCGCCCTCTGTAACTTTGCAGTATATAAGGTGCACAGTTACAGATGGCGGATAAAGTAGTTCGCTTAAAAAAGACGTACTTGCTTGCTGATTCCGATTGCTGAATTTGACGTTATAATTTAGTGAACTTACCCACAAATTCTTCAGACGAACCCATTTATGTGTGCTACTTCTGATTTCAAACGACTTGTAGATTTCTTTAAAAAAATTCACTTGTTCTTCCCAGTCAATAAACTTCCGTAATGTGCACGCCCGGACACCCGGTCGGCCTCTGACTTTAGTTTGTCATTAACTAAATTATTAAATCTCTGAACCAAGTGAAAACGGTCCCACCCTAGGCTTACATTTTTACAGTACTGCTCGACACTTAACCCATAGCCCGCATGCTGATCGGTTGCCACCACCTGTATTTTTTCTCAGGCTACTGGCCCTATGATTACAAAGAAAGTATCTTGCGCTTCTTTTCTGCGTGATTGTGATATCCAAATCACTTTGTGCGTTTTTTTCTAAGTAAATCTCGACGCGCTGGTCAGTTATATATTCTTTGATGTCTTTTACTGAAAATCCTTGAAACGTGTTTAAAAATCGTGGGATTAATACGTTGGGCGCTGTAGTCATGTTGCAATCCTTTGTAATTATTTTTTGTAGTAAAAAAATTAAAGCAAATTTTGCTTCTGATTGCAGGGCCTTTTTTAATTTACGCTTCAGTACTCAGCCGTCCACGGCTACTAAGGGCTCTACCCTCAGACTCCCGCTTCTAAAAATGCATCACGCATTTTTAGACCTAGATTTGAAAACAATTAAAGCTGGCCCGGATGGCACTTCTACTTATCAACAAGAACCCCACTTTAATTAGAAAGTTCTAGCAGTTCGTTCGGCCTGTAAACTTTGAGTCGGATTCGAATTTTTAGTGCAAAGTTTAGTTTCTTAAAATTTATTAAAAAAAATGGAAGATCAAATTGATCTTCCATTCTGCCATATTTTTTATCTATTCGTTGAACTAATAGTTTATGCTTTGGTAGGCCGTGACCCTGAAACCATTTAGCGTGACCATAATGCTTTCAACGTTAAATAGTCCGGAAACAGCTGTTCCAGTGAATGACTTGCACGTTTCTCCGGCCGCAAAAGTTATGCTTGTTGGAACCGAAATGTGGCCCAGAAATCCTAGAGCCTGAGCGACAACTCCGCCTGCTGGGGCTGGCTTAATCAGACAAACTTCGAACGTAGCCGTTCCACCGATTGGGATCGAAACATTGTTAAGAGGGCTGGTGATAGTGATTTTACTAAGCCATCCAGTGTAGCCAGCCGCACAAGTAAACTGTTGTTCTACTGTGTAGTCTGACGTCGTAAATCCAACAGAAACTTTTGATTTATTTATAACGCCACCAACGGCAGTCAGCTGCCCGTTACCATTATTAGCAGTCATGCATGCAATGTGCTTGGCTTTGATCCCTGTCGGGTCAGTTTCTACGGCACCATGCAAGTACGAGGTCGCACGTTCCCAGCCGCGCTGTACGTTAACGGCTGTGCTGTCTGAATATCGGGCCGTTTGGGTAGCGATAATTGCTCCTGGTGGTGGCGGTGCCACAACAACTGCTGGACCGACTGAAAATGTCGAACCTGTCGTTTTTGTTACACCGTTGTAAGCTGCTGAAAGTGTAATAGCCGTTGCTGCAGTTACCTGTCCTGCAACAAAAGTCTTAGTTGCCCTTTTTCTATCAAACGAAATTGTCATGCTTGTAGGAATAGCAGCGACCGCAGCATTGCTGCTTGAAAGTAAAATCACGCAACCGCTACTTGGACATTTATCACTGACATCGACTGTAACGGTCACCGTTTGACCCGGGCTTGCACTGGTCGGACTGGCCGTGATTGTAATCAAAGATTGAGCGGCAGCAAATGAACTGAAAGCTGTCGCTATAATGAAGACAAATGTCTTTGTTTTGAAACTGATGCTATTCACTTAAAACCCCTTTTGAAAAATTGTTTGCTTACCGCTTATCTTAAGAATTACTTGTGTTAAATCAAGTCTAGTTTTATTTCGAGACTTTCCAAACTACCGCGCACTTAAATTTCTAATTTGATTGTGAACCTCGACACCTAGATGTTGAATCATCCACTTGTGATGTCTGTTGCCAGCTTCAGTGATCATGGTTCTTGCTTGCTCCCTGTTTTGTTGTGTCGCTGAAATAGATTGAATTTCTTGATTATAGTTTTCATTTTGCTGCCTGACGGCATCTATTTGGTTTTCGTGTAGGCCAACGGCGTTACTTAAAAAATTTCGCTCTTGTTGTTTACGGTATTCAATTTCATCATTTATCCTTTGCTTTTCGATTTGCTGCTGCTCGAAAGCTAATTCTTGAAGGTGCACTGGTGCCTGGACAGGTTGAAAATTTATTTTGTAGATTGGTTTTTGAGTTGAAATGAAGGTGCGTGCAGGGATTTTTCTTTGCATTAATTTTGACTGGATTATCGGTTTTTTCACTTTAGATTTCGGGGGCTGCGGGTACACTTTGTTTTGGACTGTGGAAGGATTTCTTGGTGGACTGTTGATGGGTCGAGGCGTGGACGTTGTTTGCCTCTGGGTCGTTGCCGTCTTGGTCAGGATTCTTTTGCCTAAGTACGACAGACTTACGATTATCAACAAAACAGGTAACACAACGGATTTGGCTTCATTGAAATTCATCCAGCGCCTCCAACGTTTTATACTTACTATTTACTATACAAATATAAGACCACTTTCCGAATAATCTTAAGTATATGATATTTATGGCTAATATCATTCTAGGAAACGTCAATATAATAACTTAAAATAAACCTTAAGCGTGGGCATTTTCTTGCAAATAGCTGAATACAGACATATTTTTTTGGCAAAAATTGATCTGACTGAAAGATAACGACGTCTAAAAAGTCGACAGTTACAAATCTCATTATAGGATTTGTGGGTCATACACTTTTGCCGGCAGCCACAGTTTAGGTTTTCCAGAAGTCATGTCATATATCTTAATATTTTTTGTCACAAGCCTATTCAAAAAATTTCCCGTAGGCGGGGATTTTGTAAATCCGAAGCTTTCGACGTCATCGAAACTTAAGTTTCCCCAAAATTGAAGTTCGACATAATCTTTAAACACAGCAGAACTTTTAAGTGGGAAATCTGAAAGCTCATCATTTTTTAAACGAATGCCTAAGGCGTCATTTTCAATTTTAAGGAAGGGCGCAAGTAAACTCATTCTAGACCACGGTGTAAATACTTGACTCCATTTTTCTGGGATAGATGCTTTGTCATTAAATTTTTGAACAGGATTATTTGATACTATTAAGGAACCCAATGAATCACCTAACGTAAAAGTCACTCTGCCTTTAACTTTTTCTTTTTTGAAAGTGTACAGATCGTTACCATAGCCTGCCATTTGCATACTATCTTTCGGGCGCAAGTATCCATATTTTGGCTTTAGGAATGGGCTAAGTATCCGGTATGAGCTAGTTCCAATAGCTAGGTAGCTTGCTTCCGCTCGGTTGCGAGTTTCATGATCCATAAATGCGCTTGAAGTCGTGTTGGTCGCGTGTTGATTAAGAAACCCTTTTTTACTGATACTATCACGAGCTTTAGCCGGCGCATTGGTTGCGAAATCAAAAAGCGAATCGTCAGATAGATATTTTAAATTTTGAACAATCAGCGCATTATTTGAAGTTCGAATTTTTCTTTCAAGGTCTTGATAGGAGTTATATCCGTCTTGTTCAAGTAATATATCCTGTTTTTGTCGAAGGTATTCACTGACTTTGATTGCGTCGCCATCTACAGCTGAAAATACAGTAGGTGGATGCTTATGAAGAAAAAGTTCTGTGCACGTAAAATTTGCGTAAACATCTTCACCGCTGATTACGTATAAAAAAGTTAGTAGAATCAATCTACGAAATTTGAACATATTTATCCGGCTGCAAGTAATTGGCCACTTATATATGCTACAGTTTCAATGAAATTGGTCACGGTAACGATCTTAACTTGCTCTTGGCTTTTAAACGGCCTTATGACGAAATATTCGACAGCAGGTCGATCATTCTAAGATTTGAAAATATCATAAAAAGATGTTGTGTAGTCAAGAAAAGAGTAAAGATATTGATATAAAAAGGTTCAGAGACCAAATTTACGATATATTGATATACAATTTAGACGCGCTTGACTGTGTGTGG
>JANPNP010000039.1:0-4714 GCA_031427535.1 Bdellovibrionales bacterium
AAAATACAGCAAACGGATATTCTTTCATTTACTAAGGACGTCTTTAATCTTTTTGAAGAACATGAAAATCTAATGATGGCTTATATGTTTTCCTCTTTTGGCGTTACAACGCGTGAAATTTTTCGCAAAAGATTAAACAAGCTTTTAATAGATCAAATTATAGCCGCAAAAAATTTGAAAATATCGCGTTTAATAGAAACTCGCCTTGCAGTCATTGTTACCTTAATAAATGTCAAAATTTGGCATGATATCCGGTCTGACTTTAAGCATTCCAGTAAAGAAATTGGACAAGCCGTTAGCTGGGCTATCGAAAATTTAATTCGTGTTCTTTAGTTTTGCTTTTGATCTGCACACCAGCAAGAATAATCCCGAAAGTGCCATCAGCACAAGGTCTTCAACAACAGTCCACCACGTCAATGGTCGCCCCCAGAAAACTCCGAAACATCCACAATTCTGTAAATTTAATCCACGAATATTTGAAAGCGCTGCAAGCCCAACATAGCCAAAGTGCATCAACATTAATAAAACTGCATTCCTAACTTGCTGTTTTTCCATGATGATAAAAATTCCTAGAAACAATTCAAACAGACTTACCGATAAGCCTAAAACCATGGCTACGCTGTGTGACATGCCAAACTGATACGTCAGTATAACATCTGCAAAACCCCTATTATCTAAAAGTTTACCAATACCAGTTGCTAGCACCAATACTGCAAAGAAAATTTTTAAAACAACGTAGACCGTTCGCTGAAGCATGTTTATACTTTTACATATTCATAGGGTGGTGTCGATGAAATCAGCACTTTTTTTTTGCCTAGTTATACTGACCAGCACACTTACTGCCGCCGACCTGATTATTGCTGATGTAAAGCTTCCCGTAAAAATCGTATATGATAAAAAAACATTGCAATTAAACGGTTCGGCAATACGAAAAGTTTCGATGTTTAATGTAAAAGTTTGGGTCAGCGCTTTATATGTGGAATCTTCAACAAGCAGCGCATCTGAGCTAATCGAATCTAAAACGACAAAAATTATTGATTTACACGCCCTGTACGATGTAACGGCAACGGATTCGATTAAGGGCTGGAGGATTGCATTTGATGATAATTGCGAAAGCAAATGCAGCGTCCTAGCTCCAGAAATACAGCGCTTTTACAAAAGCGTTCCTACGTTTAAAAAAGGCACTATCTATCGGTATGTATTCACTGCAGAAGGTGTAAAAATTCTGCTGGAAAACCAGGAAATTTTTTCGTCAGCTAATCAAGATTTCAGAACACTTTTACTTAAGACGTGGATCGGACCAAAGCCGCCTTCAGAAGACGTGAAGAAAAGCCTACTTAAGGGATTTGTAACATCTTAAAAAATAGTTCCCAAATTTCTTCTACGTTAATATCGACAACTATATCAATTTCTACTGACAAAATTGCTTTTTCTTTACGATGGTAAGATGCCCTGTTGCCACCTACATCACACAAAAACAGTCCATTGCCGAATAAGTGACCTGTGCCTTTTTTTAAAGTAACTATTTCAGGGTTTACTTGCGCAACAGCAGTGACCAAATCCCACACTGGAAAGCTAAGCCGTCCTTTTAAAAGTAAACTTCGCCAACGCCATCTTTGTAAATGGCTCCACAAATAAATTCCAACTGTGGAATTCGCAAGCTCAACTTTAAAGTTTTCCGGAGTTTTAAGTTTGTAAGCAACATCCAACGGCACAACAATTTTTTTTATAGGCGAGCTTAGAACGTGCCTAGCGGCCACAAAGTCTTTAGTTAAATTCAACAGGCCAGATCGGTGGGAAATTACCCATCGTTGTTATTCTACCTAAAGTTAGCCATACGCAATCAGGCATGTAACCTTGATTCAAATAATAGGATAAATTTGTTAACGGCCCTAGTGCCAGATACGTGGACCCCATCGGCAATGATGAACCTGCAGTGTGTCCCTGCTGACACTCAACATTTGAATTAAGTATGCGCCGTATTTCTAAATTGTTCTTGTGGCAAATATCAGCCTTGGCATTACCATCGACGCTTAAAAGTTTATGAATAGGCAGCTTCGATTTCAGTAGGAATGCCAAAGCAAATGCATCATCAACATCGCCGCCGAAAAATTTTCGGTTAGCCAAACCTAATGCATTATCGGAATCAATGACGGTTAGAATTGTTGATCGTCCAGTCATAAGAAATGTATTCAACTTCGTAATTTGTTGGCACCGGGGCTGTTCGATAAAGATTCACGTAATCTAAAATCGACGGTGCTTTTGACGGAACAAAATCCTTTGGAAAAAATTTTAATATTTCTGTTACGTGCACAGTCTTTTCGGCTTCATCAATTCGCGCATTAGTATTTGCATTAAAAAATTCAACCGACAAGGCTTGCAGATCTTGATTTAATGTTGCTGCAACAAACGGTTTGCGTGGCAGTCTAGGGCACGATACGGCCATGCAATTTAAAGCCCAGTGTACTCGGTCCTCGCCAATCGTTCTAATAAATTTATTCTCATAATCAACCAATGACATTTGCGTTCCACCAACATCCATTTTCGTAAGGAAGAAAAATTTCACTTTTTTAAACCCTGCATTCGTTTTTGGAATTCCCTTTTGTATAACTGTGTACATTGAAAGCGCATTGTAGGCATTTAGATGATGCGCCAGTAGGATTTCCTTCGAACTAAAATCAGAAAACTTTTTATTCGCAACATAGGAAATATAAGTCTCCAGATCTGCTTTATCTTTTGCTAATCCATCAAAATTAATCTCGCCCTTATCATTAACGAAATTCCCTAAAACTTTTGCATACGCAATGACCGCATTCGAATCTGATACCGAAATGCCAACAGCCGGAGTTTTTTGAATCGTCGAGCACGAAGAAGCAAAAAACCCTAGCAATAAAATGTACTTAACCCTTAGCAGTTTCAAGTTTGCTATCTTTCAACATTTTCTTTACTCGTCCCTTTGCATGTTTCATCGGAAACAATGCCGGATCCATTTGAAACACCGTTCCCTCAGGAATTGGATCGAATGCACCTGTCATCGGGTTCCATATTTTTTCACCCTTTTCAGACTTCATCGTCACCGGAGCTAGAATATATTCATCCCGTTTTGCATTGTGCATACACATTGAAAGCGGTCCATCTTTTGTAGCGACCATAAAAACACACCCTTCGATGCGATCAGTTTCCAATTTACACGCATCCATAAAGTTATGAATAAAAAATGAAATTTTATTCACTTTAAATCCCGACTTTATAAGGTCCCACTTCATCTTCCAGCCCTGGCGGGTCACAAATTTGATTCCCGGAATAATCAGATGACTGTGTTGCAGTACCGTTCCAATAACTTTTTTAACAGTCTGCATTCGGTTTTTTCGATCAAATGTAACGTCCTTAGTAACATCTAAAACTTCAATTAAAAAATCAGGGTCATCCCAAATATCATAAAGATTTCCATTACATGAAAACATATACGAATACTTGTTACATTTCGGATGCCCGATTAACGGAGCATCAAAATTAATCTTTGTACCTGCGCCTGATCGGATTTGATCCATAACGGTTTCTTGCGTAATTAAAAAGTCGCGCTCGCGTAACACGCCCCGACCCGTATCAGCTTGTAACTGAAACGATGCGAACCGAATATGGTCCGCCTTTTCACGAAAAAAATGAATCAGTTCCGGGATTTCTTTAAAATTGTCCGCGTAAACGGTGGTGTTGAAAATAATCATAATCGGTAAGTCTTTGGCGCGCTCTATATATTCTTCACGAATTTTGTTCAGTTCTACTTCAGTTTTATAACCTTTACGCTCTTGTGTTAAGTCGACGTGGAAAGCCACATCCGAAAGGCCTACAGATGCCAATTCCTGCAATAAATCCCGGCTAGTTTTTATTCCATTCGTAAGTAACGAGGGTCGCATTCCAAGGTCAGCAATTTTTTTTACAATCTGTACCAACTCTTTACGGTCACGCAAAGTTGGATCGCCACCTGAAACTTGCACATCCGTGTTCGGACCATAGTGCTTTCGTATTAATTCAATGCGCGTGAAAAGCTCTTCAATTGGCACGTCCTTTACTGCCTCGGAACTGTCTGAAAGGTAACACAAGGTACAATCTAAATTACATCGCTGAGTGACTTCCAACGAAACGCAACCAATACCCCAACGGCGGCCCGCCAACTGCGGCTTACTCCATTTATCAATTTTTTTCATCCGCAGTTCAAGTGGTTTCCGGAAGTCCTCGTTCTCAGGTAATTTATTGTAAGGTTTCCAGTCGCTAATTGCTTCGGGGGTCATATATATAGGTTGGTTTTCGTCAGCTGACGGCAAAGCATTCGACTGCATTAATCCTCCATGATTTGTTTTTACCTTAACAACTCTGAAAGGAAAAATTATCTGAGTCAACAATTTGTGGCAGTTTTTCTGCAACCAATATGTAAGTCGACAGCGGCAGTTTAGGCGAAAAAAATCTTCACTCGACTCAGAAGTGCCACATCAGGAATATATTCGAATCGATAAGGCTTTCAACTAGATCTTGATCTAGGCCCACAGCTTGCTTTGCATACTGCTGTCACTAATTTCAGCGACAATAAATTTCGACAACTGACGTCCAGTGTCGTCAAGAAAAAGGAGTCTCTTATGATTGTAAAAAAAATTTTACAGAATGCCGCTATGGCATTTGCCATCAGCAGCACTGTAGGTGCTGCTGCTTTTGCATCTGA
>JANPNP010000040.1:0-16693 GCA_031427535.1 Bdellovibrionales bacterium
AATGGGGCTTTTCCATTTGAGCGGTATGTCAAATGACTCGAAACTAAACAATTTAATAATTTGTTCATAAAAATGTACAAATTACCTGTTTTTGTGTATATTTATGTACATGAAGACTAAAAAAGCCCCCCTGCTGCCATCATTAGAAAAGCATCTTTCCATGCTTGGGGAAAACATTCGACTGGCCCGCGGACGGCGGAGATTGACCGCGTCTTTGGTTGCAGAACGAGCCGGAATTTCTAGACAAACGTTAGTAGCTATTGAGAAAGGTGAACCCGGAGTTTCGATGGGATCGTACGCCAGCGTTTTGTTGGGGTTAGGTTTAGAAAAAGAAATTGCAAAGGTAGCCGCTGATGACGAGCTTGGATACAAATTGCAGGATGCTCGTCTTTCTAAGGTTAAGCGATGAAAGCCAATCATCGCTTGGAAATTCAAGTTTATGCAGACTGGGCCCACCCACAAAAGCCAATGGTAATGGGAACATTATCCAGCCAAGTGATTCGCGGAAAAGAAATGTTTTCATTTGAATATCATCAAGATTGGCTTGAATCAAAACATGTTCAAATTCTGGACCCCGCTTTGCAATTATTTAAAGGCGAACAATTTAATAATTCTGAAAAATCAAATTTTGGAATTTTTTTAGATTCATCGCCAGATAGATGGGGTCGCATTCTACAAAAACGCAGAGCCGCCATACAGGCGCGTGCTGAAGGAAAAAAAGAATCCACGTTGATGGAATCCGATTTTTTATTAGGAGTGCATGATCAACATAGGCTTGGTGGTTTGCGTTTTTGTTTGAAACTCGGCGGACCATTTTTAGATGATTCAGAGACTTGGTCATCACCACCCATAACATCACTACGGGAATTAGAAGCAGCTGCATGGGCGCTTGAAAATAATCACCCATCGGATGATCCTGATTTTGAAAAATGGGTGCGCATGCTGATCGTACCCGGCGGTTCGTTAGGCGGAGCCAGACCCAAAGCCAGCGTCCTTTCTGAAAACCACGAGCTTTGGATCGCAAAATTTCCAAGTCACGACGACAAACAAGATACCGGCGCTTGGGAACTGGTCGTGCATCAGTTAGCGAAAAAAGCTGGAATTCAAGTTCCCGAAGCATACGCTCGCGTATTTCGCGGACCACAGCACACGTTTTTATCAAAACGCTTTGATCGCGTTCGTCATGATGATCACAATGGAAGAATCCATTTTGCCTCTGCCATGACAATGCTAAATAAAAATGATGGCGCCAATGCACATGATGGAACAAGTTATTTAGAACTGGCAGAATTTTTAATGAGATCTGGTGCTAATCCCGATAAAGATCTTGAGCAGTTGTGGCGAAGAATTGTTTTTAATATTTGTGTTTCCAACACGGATGATCATTTACGCAATCATGGTTTTTTGCTAACGCAGAAGGGTTGGATTTTATCCCCCGCCTATGACATGAATCCAAACCCTGACGGCACCGGACTTAAATTAAATATTTCTGAAAACGATAATTCACAAGATATACAACTGGCGTTGGATGTTGCCGCAATTTTTCGAGTGAAAAAAACTGAAGCCGACGCAATTGTTGCTGAGGTTTTAAATGCGGTGAAACAATGGCAGAGCGTAGCAACAGCTCAAAAAATTTCACGCCAAAATCAAAACGAGATGGCCGACGCATTTCGACGAGTTGAATGAACTTGAGAACTTTGCAGGGCTTCGTAGAAACCTAACTACTATTGCTATTTGATATTGAAAGGGAAAACCAAATTCTGAAAGGAAAATGGTAGGCCCGACGATATTGTATTCGAACCAACCCGTTTATCGATAAAACGAATATACGAGGTTCAGTGGAAGAAGACAATAACGAACCCAGAAGAGCTGGCAAAACTTTACTGGGTTCATGGCTTATCGCAGGTGGAAATAGCTCGTCGGTGTAAAACACGGCGCGCCACGATTTCAGATGCGGTGAAGAAGTTTAAGCCCGTGGGCTGAAAGGTGTTTTTATGGCAGTTGTGCAGTTTGTATCTTTGATCGTGCGACTGGGGTTTATTTTAGCCTTACTTGGTCAACTTAAGTTTTGCACTTTGATGATGATGGGGAAGGCAGCCGAAAAATCGCAGAAAGGGATTATGTCGTATTCGAAATACACACGGATGCTAACTTCACCAATTCATAAAAAATAATGGTTCAGTTTTTTAGACTGAACCTTCGTGATCGACGATGTGAATTTTAGGTAGTGTTTTTGAACAGCACCTATTTATCAAGACGGTGGCATTGTACGCTATAATGTTCTGTTTCATCGGTAAGAGTTGTGGAAGGCTTACTAAAACTAAAGTATGGTCTCGCAATATCTTCGTCACCAACGAGAACCTGTCTATAGGATGCTGTTTCATTGCCGTCCTCGGACTCAGAAAAAACCACACTCGCTATAGTTAAAATTTTCGATAAAGTGGAGTTTTCTGGCAACTCCGCTCTTACTGCCACATACATATTTCCAAGTTTATACGTGCTAGCCTCAGCTCCGATCGGAATTACCTTATTAAACCTCTGCTTGTTGGCTGGAGAGGCAAGAAAATAAAAATCACAGTCTAAGTCTCCTGAACTTGCGAAAGTGAAAGACGAACTCACGGTTAACAACATCAGTAGAAGCATTTTCATAGACTGTTCCTTTTCAATTGGCATTAAAGTTTTCATATCCTAACTAAATTTTGTAAATTTATCGACTGTAATGATTCTGACGATTTGCCATTTTTGGTCACTTAAGTAATGAATCTGGGGTCACGATCGGTCTAACACTCAAGAGCCTTTTGAAACTTCAATAGATTTGATCTGAAGGCGAATATACTGAACCCTGCTAAGAAATACTAAAAGGCTCAGGATTGCTGACGGCGGCCGTAGTTTCGAGCAAAAGGTTAGGCTCTAAACGAATATTAGGCGCCGCATAGGATTTGGTTTTGTTCAGGTAACCTTTTCTCAATCATTAATCCTATCTATCGCAACCAACACTTTTATTAATTATACTAATATTTCATGAAAAGGGTATGACTTTCACAAGGAGAATTATTATATGGAAAAGATCGTGTTATTCTTGGCTCTAAATCTGACGCTAGTTTTTAATGCTACAGCTAAGGGAAATTTACCAACTATCGCATGCGAAATTATTCAGGTGGCTGGCAATTTCAACACTTTTTATTTACCAAGAATCGGAGAGAAAATTGTTTTCGAATTGAATACACCACAAGACATTATTCAAAATAGTCGTATTGCCTTTTCTGACCACGGATATGTTTCGATGAACAACATGCCCAATTTTGCGCTAGAAAAAATATCAAATAGTACACATGATGCGGGTGGCCTTCGTCTGTCAACGGAAGCAAATAATCGAAAGGTAACTATTGAAGTGCTTGGTCACCTCAATGCGAAGAAACTCGATGTCTGGATAGTTAATCAAACAACACGTTCCAAAAGCATAACCCTCGGGATGATTAGCCTTACGTGCACAAGTGTCCGTTAATTAAATTCGACAAGTGGGTTTGTAATAATTTTTATTAAATAACTAATGAAGGAAAGAGGCCTAGAATGAAAAAAGCTATATTGATCGCGATTTTAACGTTTCCATTTTTAACTTTTGCGGGTATCGGATTCATTTCCAACGGGACCGGGCATAGCTGTTACCAGGATGTTTCCGATGCTATTGTTCAAGCCCAAAAGAATGCTGATGAAAATGCAGAAAATATGTGTGGCGAAGTGCGCGCTTGGAGAGTCTCAAAATATCATCGAACTGATAATCGTAGCTACTGTGCTGTTAAGGTTCAAGCAAAGTATATTTGTCAGTAGGATTATCTGAAATACACTTTTTAAAAACGTCGTTTAAAATCCTGAGCCGATCATTTATGACTTGAAATTCGACGGCAAAGTGGCCATTTGCCGTCATTTTATTAAGGCATAATTTTAGTTTTGCCTGTCTACGCTTGCTATTTGATCCAAACATCGACCGTTAAACTACGCTTTAGGTTTCAGAACGGTCCGCTAATCCTAAAATGACTTAAAAAGGTCGTAAAACCGACTGCTGTCCAATTTATTGGCCATACGAATCTTGATCAATAACAAAAGTATCGTTAAAAATTAAGTCAGTTGAAACTCTGCAATATGCTACCGTTTTTCTTTTTTTAGCTAATTCCAAATTTTCTCCGTTAAAAATTAAAAATCCCGACGGGAATTAGCCGTCGGGTCGTAGATTTGTTTGCGCGAGAAAATTATTTTTTATTTTCTCCCGTCATCATTGGAGTAAACTGGGAAGCACTTATCGGGCCTTTCTGGTGGGCCTTGATGGCTTCAGATTGCAGTTGAACCGCAAGGTCCGCAAATCCAATTCCAAAGACGCCAAGCCAGAAAAACAAAATCGCCTTCATCAGCCATTCAAAAATATCCATAGTCACACCTCCTAAAGGTTAAAACGTGTGACACAGTTTGATTGCGATTTTATTTTACGACTTAAGTTCTTGCGTGAGGCTTGTATAGGAAGGGTTTCGATCCCTACCAGACGCCTACCAAAATCCTACCAAACATTGAAATATTCAGACATTTCTAGAAATATTGGTCTTGGAAGCTTACTCGGTTTTTGCTTCGTTAAGTGTTTATTTTGTTTTGAGTTTTTCGATTCACAATGATTAGTAAAAATTTAAATGGCGGAGAGAGCGGGATTTGAACCCGCGTCAGGTTTAACCCTGAACACGCTTTCCAAGCGTGCGCGATCAGCCACTCTGCCACCTCTCCGTAAATTAGAGGGAATGTTGGCATAAGTTGATTTAGAATTCAATGATTCGCTAAATGGCGAAGTAAATCCATGCGGCTGCTACAAAGGCCCAAACTAGATTGAAGAAAACAACCATAACTGGTGTTAGCTTTCCTAATTTTAGGCCGTACATACCAGCTAATGGATCTTTGGGGAATACGTAAACCAGCTGCACCACTGTTGGAGCCAGACTGATCAATGCGGCCTTCAAGAAAATCATATCGGGTGTCAAAGCAAAAACGAAAAGTAAGCCCCATAGCCCGCCCCAGACAGCTTTCGAGTAAATTAACCCAGTCGTCATCTTCGGCGCGATATTTACGCTCATCATTTGACTAATGCCTTTAAAACCGAAAAACCAAACAACCAAGGCGTTGGCAACTCCACCAATGGCACCGGCAGTGAAAGTAAGTGATAACATTAAAAACCATGACATAAGGGCCTCCGCCTTCTACAGGACCCTGGACGACGGTAAAGTTCAAGCATTGCAATGGGTGTTAACATTAATTGACGGTGGCTGCGCCTAGCGCTGCCAATTCACCATCAAACCTTACTAATCTCAAATAGATCTGTAGCCCTGATGTGCCCAAGCTTTTTAAAGTTTAAATTTTTTGTAAACTGCTGCATTTCATTTTCAACATCAATTCCATGTCGGTCTAATGACTTTACCAAAATAAATGCTTTGCCGGTTTCTGCCAGCAAATATTCGATCGACAAAATTAAATCTTTGAATTCGGCATCTATAAAAAAGCGACACCGGTTTTTAAATTCTGATTTTGAAAGCGTTCCATGACCTTCACGAAAATAAGGCGGGTTAGAAATTATCAAGTCATATTTGTTACCTAATTTTTCGATTGCAGAAAAATTTTTGTAATTTTCGTTGATAAATTTGCAAGGCACTGGGCTATCTAACCGTAAGACATTTTTTTCGAAATAAGGTTTGTAAATTTCTTGAATCTCTAAAAAATCGACGTGCTGCGGTGGCGTAAATTGCGCCTTTTTCAGGTGAAAAATAAAATCAATGCCAACAATTCCGCACCCCGAACACAAGTCCAACACACGGTTAATTTTTAATTGATTATCTTGAACTAGTTCAAACACTCTGCGGGCTAAAAATATGGAATCATGCGAGAAATGATAATCTTCGGGCTGGTCATACTTCATTGTAGGATGCGGATTTATGCTTGTCATGCGAAGTAATAGATTCATTGTAAACTGAAAGTGTTGTCAAGAGTGTTGACAGCACTGCAGTTAATTCCTGTATGAAACAAAACAGTAAGGGTTTTTCTGAAAAGGAACCATAATAACCACCGGGAGAATTTATGAAATCACTTGTCAGTTTAGCAATCGTGTCGGCATTTCTAACTCCAACATTAGCTTCTGCACAAAGTGCTTTCGAGACTATTGCGTTACCAATTATGAAACAGACTGTGGCTGCAAGTTTTGCCGTATCAGAAACTAACACGAACTGTGCCGTCGGTAGCACTGTTGCCTACGATAAGATGGCCTTAGGTAAAGGCGGGGCAACGTCTTCCGCAACGATAATAAGCTCATTAATAAATTCTATAGAAAGTAACCGGCAAAACTTACTTCAAGATGGTAGCAAATGCGGAAGTTGCCAACAAGTAAATCAGGTTGCAACTTACACAACAAGCGAACCTGAAAAAGTATTAAGAAATGAAATGTGTGACAAGATGCCAACAGTAAACGTTCAAAAATTAATTTTCGATTCGGATTTGGAAACTTTTGCAGCTGGTACGCTGCGCGGATCAACGCCAGAGGGAAAAAAGCTTTATGCTTCCTGTCCTAACCCGTGTTCATTTCATGTCGCTTCGGCTACGACCCCAATGGGTAACGAACAAAGCCTTGTAAATTTAACTGTGCATTGTGGCCAGCCACGTGCGGGCAGTATTTTATTTGCCAAGTACAAATTCAGCTCTGGGCTGATACACAAATGGACGTGCAGGTAGAAAATTCGGGGCATATTTCCCAGGCTTTTTAGTGGCAACCTATATAGTGGGTATTAAACTGCGGAACGACATTTGCTAAGACTCCAGTGAAATGGGGTAAGTATGACAACTAAAGAATTAGAAAAACGTATTGAGAAGTTTTTTTCGGTAGCTAACGATTTTCAAAACCGCGCTTTAACAGTTAGCAAAAAACGCTTTCATCAAGCTTTAAAAGGTGAAATTGCAGCACGAAAATTAGCGACTAATCTTTTTGACGAAGGCTTAACATTGTTAGGTAAGGGAATCGTTCTAGGACGAAAAGCCAAAGAATCTTTCAGTGCTTCAACCAATAAAAAATCAAGCCGCTTGCAAAAATTAGTTCAGCCGGCAACTTCAGTTATTAAATCGGCATCGGGCCCTTTAGATTCAAAACCTTTTCATGCCGAAGTGAAACACAAAAAATCGATTAAAAATTTAAATCAAAAATCTAATGTGATGAAAAAAGTGAATCCTCGGACGAAGAATGCGCGGACCCATACGGGTCCGATTGCAAGGTCGCACTAGGTAGTTTACTGTTGTTGCAAATACATTTTGCCTAGAATTGGAATTGATAAAGTCTTCTTAGCTTTTTCTACTCCTGCAATTCGTTCTTCAATAATCGTTCGGATTTCACTTCGCTCTTTTTCGTTAAGTACAATTGGAGATTGGTATTCACCATCTGTTGTGCCGTCATGGCGAACTAATTTTCCGTTTTCAAGTAAGTGTGAAACTCGGTTTCTAAGATCAACGACGGGTCCAGAAAATTTGGTACCAGTTAAACCGATTAGTACACCGACTTCACTATTTAAATTCTGACTGCGAAAGTCCCAATTGTAAGAGCCGACAAATATTTTGCTATTATCCATAATTACAACTTTAGCATGAACAGTGCCTACGGCTTTGCCCTGCTTAATCACAATGCCTTTTGCATCACGCAATGTTGGCGCTGTAACACTAGTAAATTCATAAATACCTACGCCACTAACACCAGCCTTATTTTTAATATCCATTAGACGCTTACGAGTCATCAAATAACCCGCCGATGCCGAAGGCACATCATTCGAGATAACTGAATTTGTTAAAATGCGCACGGCAACTCCTCTGCCGACCAATTTTTGAATTAGTAATTCCATCTCAGGGGTAACAACAAGGTACGGAGAAATGATAATAAGATCATTTTTAGTATCTTGATCAATTGTTTCATACAATGTCTTAGCGATGTTATTTTCTGGATTTTTGCCTTTGCAAACACGTTTCGTTGCATCGTCGTGGATGAATCGAATGTCATCTGTTTCGAAAGCCGTAGCTAACTCTTTTAACAAAGGTCGAGACTCTAATAGGCTTGAACTTTTAGATACAACAGTCGTGTAGTGACGATCTAATTTTGCCAATTCAATTTTTACTTTTCGGACCGCAGCCTGCCGTCTAGATTCACATTCTGATTGATCCGATTCGCCAACTTTGTAATTGCAGTATGAATAGTCTAATTGCGTATTAGAATATTCGTACAAAATCGCTGGCTTTACATCGTTTGAATTCCATCGCTGATTAAAATATTTCGTAGCTTGTGCGGGTGATTTATCTCCGGCAAGTAAAACGTCGACAGCTTGGTATGAGGGCACTTGTTTTCCACCGTCTTTTTCCGGGATATCGTAGTAACCGTTCGCAACGTTACGATCACCTACGATTAAATACTGTCCATCGATAATAAGGGATTTATCATGCATGCGGTGCGTGTAACAAAGTGGCTTGAAAAGATTAAAGTTATTGAATTCGCGAATTTCGATATTCTTGTTAGCCTGGGGATCTAAGTTATCCATAAATGCACCCATCATTTCACGGGTCATTAGGTTATGCATCGAATCCACAATCAGTCGAATTTTAATACCGTTACGCGCTCTTTCGCGAAGCATAGCCAGCGAAGCAATCGAGATGTAATCATGTTCGATAGTAAAATACTGAACATCAATAGTTTTCTTTGCGGTCATAATTAGTTCCATGCGGGCATTTAATGATTTAGCTGGATCCTCCATAATAATGACTTTGTCAGCGGCAGCTGCAGATGCCGCAATTAGAATGACGGGTACCATAGTTTTGAAAAGAGTTATCATTAAAAGCCTCCGAACCCAAATAATTGCAAATTCAAGTCCACGACTGATCTGATCACGACTTTCTTAACATGAGACATTTATAATGAACTTATTGAATTTAGCACCAAACGCTTCAAACTGAGACACTTAAAATAAAATTAAGTAAGAAAAGCCAGTTCAGCAGGCGTTCAGAAAAAATAGCAAAGTGCCAAAAAAGGCGAGCAAATTTATATAACCATCATTGTTTAACAAGCATCATTTTACTAAGCTTGCTACCAGCACAATCCACCAAAGTCATATTACAGAATAACGCCGGGTTTTCCGTATGCAGTCCAACCGGTAAACACGATGTAGCAAGTTTCTGCTGTTTGCAATCTGCAGTTTGCAAGTTGATTTCAATTTTTTGCGTCAATTCGCCTTGCAGGTTTTTTACTTCTAAAGCTTCAGTACCAGACATCACATAGGGCTTAGTTACTGACGACCACTGCGCAAGTTGTTCGTAAGCTTGTAATTTTGCTTGGCGTTCAACCCAACTTGGTAAATCTTTAGAATATGTGATCGAAGCGAAAAACACAGCTACAGCAGAAAGTAATAGATTCATTTTTTTTAATCCTCGCGGTTTTTACTTATTTTTTCATTTGTGAAATCGTGCAACAAGTCCAGATCTAGGATCTTGTGCTAAGTTACAGCTGCTGGATCCACTTTTGCATTATTTGATACTGAAGCTGAAATCTACATCTTTTAAACATAAGGAGCCACGTTATGGCTAGCTTTCCAGGATCTCAAATCGTCGTAATCGCTTTAGCGATATCAAGTATAAGTGTGGGGGCCTTTGCGGCTTCAAAACAGAACTTAGAATTGTCACTGGTGTCCAAGATAAAATCAGGCAGCCTTTTAGTTAAGAACGGATTGGCAACCTCTACACGCATTTCATCAGCGACAGAAATTATCGGATTTAAGTGCGAGCCCTTAGCTGAATTTTCAAAATCCGAAGGATTAGACACAGTTGTCAGACTGTTAGCTTTAAAAGAATTGCGTAAGGTGCTCTCTAGCCAAGGCATTCAAATCAGCGACGAGCAAATGCACGCCGTAAAATCAGTTTCTGTTGATCAGCTTGATAATTTTTCGGTAGATAAATCTAAGTCACAAAAGAATCGAGACCTTTCCCTTTTATTATTAAAACGAGAAAACGGTAAACGTGTGAATCTTCAACTTTACATCGCGAAGATAAAAAAAGCTCAAGCGTTGCTATGGTCTAGGATGTCGCAGGATTTAAAGTCTCATATTCTGGCCGAAGTTAGCGCCCAGACTGGTTTTAATGCTGATCAGGAACTAAAGGGTCAAAATCTTCTTTTAGATCTTGATGTTTCAGTTTTAAATAAATCATTTGTCAAAGCACTGAATAAAACTGTGCTTTGCTTTGCTGACCTTCAATCTTCAGATACAGAAAAGCTGACAGTGCTTATCCCAGTAAAGTCTAACCAGCTTGATTTATCGCGAAGTCTTTTAGATGTGGGCCATGCATTAGAAAAATTGGACGCCGGTAACATTCTTGTTCCGGAACAGGAGTAATCTATGAAATATCAATCTGCTTCCGCTATTAATTTGTCTTCAACATTAGTTATCAGTGTTTTATTTTTCGCAGTAAACTCGATGGCCGCGCAACAAAGTTCACAGCAGCTGCTAAAAGGTGGCCGTGGGCACATTGAATATCAATTAGCAAACGGCGCTAGCGAAGTCTGCGTTTTACCGCAGGATCATATCTTAGGTGCCTACAAAGGCAGTGATCGTGAAAATGAAATAAAACTGTGCGGTAAAAACTTTTACGGCGATGCCAATCAAAAGCAGTTCGGAACGTTAGCTACAGATGATTCCGCTTCTGATGCAAAACCCTTGACTAATAAGGTCTACGTTACCTGTCCGAAACTGAACAGCACAAATCCAGGAGTTCTATTAGTTGAAATCCCTGAGGGTTGGAACGCACAACAGACCAGCCAATCTTTTTGCAAGCCAAGCTCTAGCATTGCTAAAGATGTCAAATCCGCGTACGGTGTCGACGCTAAATTTAAACAATCAATTACGTGCTCTTATGCACCTTCGGCATTAGCGGCTTATCATGTTTCCCGCATGCTGGGAAATATCAGTCGTACCCCTGTCGCCGTTGTGCGAACGATGGATACAGATTCGCATTTATCAATTGTGAAAAAAGCACTGTCACTTTTGTCAGGATCAACAGGTGATGTTATCTATAAAACATGGAATCAATTCTTGAATGCTCATTCAAGCCGCCAAGATGCAAAGCTTTTTATTGATAATGGAAAACTTCTATATGGCGCGCTATCTGAAAATGTAACGAAAGAATTTATTTACACTGAAGTCAGCGGCGTGGGTCCTTATGACACGCGCTACACGCGTTTTATGCAACAAACTCCGTACAAGCGGGTAGCCCATTCAGCAGATGTTTTGCAAATTGCGGGAAACAATTCCCACTATTCGGTGCTCATGCCAATTTTACAACAAATGCGCGATGTTTCTGAAATGGTCTTGTTAGACACCCTACTTTCGCAAGATGACCGTATCGGAAATATTCATTTTCATTTGGTAAAGGCTGTCGTAGTTAAAGATGAAGCGGGCAATCAAAAGATTTCAAAAGAAAAATTAAGCAAAACAGAAATAAGCGAAATTTTGAAGGTTCTTCCAACCCCATCACGAGCGTCGGAAGCGACTTTGGCACAAACTTCTAAAAACTTATCGTCTGTTCTTGGTGGCGGTATCTTGATCCGGGCCATGGTTTTAAAAGACAACGATTGCGGAGTTGATGTCGACAAGCGCTCGAACATGATGAGAACTGTTGATGGGATTGAACAAGTACGACATATGGATCCTAAGACGTACAAACGCCTGTTGCAATTATCACAGTCAGGCGACGAGGGTGGCTTAAAAGAATTCTTTACAGATACTTTACTTTACCGAGCTGTCGATTTCGAAGGTGGCAAAAAAAGTTTTATGGCGAACTTAAAAAAAGCCACCGAGGTTTTAAAAGGAAACTGCAAAACGGGTGCGCTGAAGCTTGATCTGTCTGACAAGTTTGATCCAGTAACCGGCAAATGGGTTCCCGCGTCGCAAGTTAGTTGCGAAATTTAGCCTTTAAAACAGCTTACCAGCCATATTATATCAAAAAAATAGCTGTTTAGCTATATTTTTGATATAATATCCTTAAACAGCTATGTAATGTGATTAACGGTATGCATTTATCCTTAAACAGCTATATTTTATTGCAGGAGAAATTCATGAAAATAGGCGAGCAGCTAAAAAGTCTTAGAAAAAACTATGGCCTAACTCAAGAACAGTTAGCTTCGCAATGTGGGGTCAGTTTTACATTTATTAATCGGGTGGAAAACGGAAATAGTTCTGTGCGGTTAGAAATACTAACTAAAGCGTTAGATTTACTTGGCTGCGAAGTTGCCATTATCGATAAAAAAACTAAAAAAATTATTGAAATCATCACGTCATGAAAGATGATAAAGCAAAGTCGAGTCAGGCCGAAGTACGATTACGGAATACCCGTGTCGGATTACTAGTAAAACACTCTTCTGAAAAATTTATTTTTCGATACGATGATTCGTATTTAGCTATCAAAAATGCAGTGCCAATTTCGATTAAATTACCTTTAGCATCTACCGATTACATGACAAACCATTTGCATGCATTTTTTGATAATTTAATTATGGAAGGTTGGCTTCTTAACCAAGCAGAAAAGAATTTTCAAATCGACAAAAAAAATAGATGGGGCTTACTGTTGCTAGTGGGGTCAAATCCCATAGGGGCGGTAAGTATTCATGCACTTGATGACAGCGGAAATCTTATCTTAGAAAGTGTACAAAAGACCGAAGAAAATACCAGCCTATTTTCAATTAGTATTCCCTGCAAAGATAAAATTTGTTCATTCTGTTTAATGGAAATAACAACAGAAGGCAGATTTCATTCAAGCTGCTATAAAAAACTTTGGGGAACATCAAAAACTTTGTATGCAGAATTAGATAAGACCAACCCACTTTTAACATTTTCCAAAACAATTCAGCATGGCAGTATTTCAGGAGCACAAAGGAAAGGTCTTTTCGCATTACAGAAAAACAAGCTAGTCGTTAATTCTGCAAGCTCAATGTATATCTTAAAACCAAACGGCGATTATCCTGAATTGCCAGCCAACGAGCACCTTACCATGACAGCGGCTCGAAATTTAAAATTCGATGTTCCGCCTACAGGGCTAATACAAATTGAAAATGTAGGTTTAGTTTACGTCATAAAAAGATTTGATCGAACCATGTCTGGTGAAAAACTTTTGGTTGAAGATATGGCTCAGATATATGAAGAGGCCAGTGACGATAAATATTCTTTAAGTCATGAAAAAGTAGGCGAAGCTATAAAAAATTATACCCAGGCTGCGCCGCTTCACTTGAATGATTTTTTTCGTAGAATTATTTTCTGTTACGTTACGGGCAATGGAGATATGCACCTTAAAAACTGGTCGCTACTTGAAATGGAAAGAATTAAAGGTGTCTATAGCATGTGTCCAGTATACGATTGGCTAAATACAAGAATTGCTCTGCCGAAAGAAAAATACGAAATGGCAATTTCGTTACGAGGTAAGCAAAAAAACATGCAAAAATCCTACTTTACCAAATTTGCGACAGAAGAACTTGCAGTTAAAGAAGACTTCATAAAATCTGTTTTTCAAGAGGTAAGCATCTGGGAAAAAGAATTTAACCGCTTAATTCCAAGGTCATTTTTAAGTGAAGACATGAAAAAATCCTACCTAAGACTATTACAAGAACGCTGTGCTATTTTTCAGGATTAATTGCAGTAAATGGGCTTAGAAGTGGAAAGAATAGGCGAACACTTAAACGGGGCGACTTCATTTGCCCGTTAAGGTCTGTAGTTTGACAAAAATTACTGACTAATATTCCAAATACTGTAGCCTTCATTTCGCGGCAGGTTGTCTGACGCGAAATAAACCACAGAACAAGGAAAAAAAATGAAGAATATTTTAGCAGCACTAGTTTTAGTTACCGGATTTTCAGCAATAGCAATGTCAGAAAAAACAGTCGAAGTTGGCGGAGCAGCAATGTATCCATCAAAAGACATTATCGATAACGCCGTTAATTCAAAAGATCACACAACATTGGTAGCAGCAGTTAAAGCGGCTGGCTTAGTGGATACCTTAAAAGGTGCTGGCCCGTTTACTGTATTTGCACCAACAAATGATGCTTTTGGAAAATTACCTGCAGGTGCAGTAGATGGTTTATTAAAGCCAGAAGCAAAAGCTACATTAACTAAAGTATTAACGTATCATGTTGTACCTGGAAAATTAGGATCAAAAGAAATTGCAGCGATGATCAAAAAAGGTAAAGGCACTGCAACTTTTAAAACAGTTGCTGGTGGCACTTTAACAGCATCAATGCAGGGAGCAGACTTAATGTTGAAGGACGAAAAAGGCGGAATGTCTAAAGTAACAGTTCCAAACGTCTACCAAAAAAATGGCGTAATTCACGTTGTTGATTCTGTAGTAATGCCGAATTAATTTACGCTGTTAACAGAATAATTCCAGTTGCTATGGCGACTAAATGAAGGCTACCGCAAGGTGGCCTTTTTTTATTGGGAGTCGAAATATCAGCCGATCCAAAGTACAGCGGCAAGAATCAAATGCAGATTATTTGCGACGATATGATTTTATCGCCGATGCTGTCGAATATTGTTCTAGATCTTGATATGTAGAAAAAGGACAAGGTCCAAAGTTTAAGTTTAATAACTCTTCCCAGCCAGCTGTAAAATAATCCTGCTTTTAAAAAGCATTTTGTAAAAAATTAGACTTCCATCAAAAAAAGATAAGATCAAAATTTCTAATCAGAAACCACTTGAATAAAAAGATGCCAAATCACGAATGACTTATTGAACGAAACCAATGAGCCTCTCTCATTCTATCTATTACCCGTGTGTCCGGAATGGAACCTAGTTGCACCGGAAGATTAAATGCAATCGATCGTCTTGGGCGTTGCAAGGACGTTAAGAATGTTAAGTTAACATCTGATGGGGTGACTAATCCTGGATCTAAGCCCGAAGAGGACGCAGTAAAAACAAATCTCACAGTCAGATCTAATGAATCCTCTTTAACATGAAATATGGCTATGCTGCTAAATTTAAATTTTAAAGCTGTGTAATATCAGTGTGTTATGACGCTAGACTAATAAAATCAGCTATTTTTGGCAGATCGCTGTCTTTAGCAGAGAATTTATTATATAATCAAATCAATATGTTATGAGTTTAAACTTATAAAAAATGGAATTTTATGAAGTCTGTAGAGCTTAACTATAGTAAGTCAAAAATTGATAAGGCGGGCGAGATTTTAAAGAGTAACGCCAGTTATGGGATAGAAATGGTTCAGGCACTAGATGTGCTTTCTAATTGGCGTGATGTCCATGCAAGGCCCCTAGATACATTTGCTAAAATATTGAAAGCAAGAGTTCAAAAAATTAGCCACGAAGCTATAATTGCACAAAGATTAAAAAGAACACCGTCGATTCTGCTAAAACTCTCAAATCATAAAACAATGCGACTATCAGCTATGCAAGATATCGGCGGACTAAGAGCCATTTTAGATACAACCGAAGAAGTTTATAAACTACTTACTTTATATAAAAAATCTAAATCTAAACACTCTATGTTTTCGTTAGATGACTATATTGAAGATCCTAAGAAGGATGGTTATAGAAGTATTCATCTAGTATATAAATTGAAAAGAAATCCAAGTCTATTTTTAGAAATACAATTAAGATCTCAGCTACAACATATCTGGGCAACTAGTGTTGAGGTTTTTGGTACGCTAAAAAATAGCTCATTTAAGTCTGGCCACGGCAGTCAAAAATGGCTGGAATTTTTTGCGCTTCTAAGTTCAGTATTTGCAATTAAAGAAAACCAGCCCGTTTTAAAACAACATCAATTCATTTCTGCATCGGAACTTGTTGATTTGTTAAAAAGAATAATTACTGAATTACAGGTAATTGATAATCTTAATGTCTATACCGCTGTCTATAAAACATTTTCTAAAAACTCTGCCAAAGGAAGAAAAGGACACTACAGTTTAATTTTGTTAAATTCTAGAGAAAGCACGATTTCACTAAAAACATACAGTACCAATCAGTATGATATTGCAGCCAAAGCCTACTTAGATTTAGAGACAGTACACTTCAATGATAAACAAATAAATATCGTTCTGGTTATTTCGGAGGTGGGATGGATGAAGTGTCCTTAATTGGTGCTGAAAAGCATAATTTCGACTCAAATAAAACGGACATATCGCCGTCGATATTCCGCATTCGCGGTGCTGTGTCGTACACTGACTAGAATGTCACTTGATAGATTGTTAAGGAGAATCCATGGTTGTTCCCAAAATATTCAACTTTCCTGTTGGCTTCTCTTCAAGATCGGTCATCAGAAGTGATAGTTGGAGAATTCGGTGTGTATCTCAGTTGTCGTTAGAAACAGTGGCTTGACTACACTTCCGTTCCGAGCTCAAAATTGTTGGGATAATTCTTGTAAATTTTGTAAATTTTACGCAACATCCACGGTAACAACAATGTATAAAAACAGATCAGCGTGTGCACATGACTTCCATAAATTGAATACGTGAGAGTCCAGGGGAATATCGATGCCCTGTACCAGAACAGTCGTTGAAGGAGGAAGAGACAATGTGTCTGCACTAAGTGCGGAAAAAATTCCAGGGATGAACTGCTCCAAGACGTCCCTAAGAATGGTTTCGGTTCCCTCTTTGTCTC
>JANPNP010000041.1:0-3496 GCA_031427535.1 Bdellovibrionales bacterium
GCCTTACCAAAAGCTGCGTATGAGATGGCAGCGAAGCATTTTAATGGCGGCCGCGTTGGCACAGTTTTCAATTCAAAAGAGTCACACGTTGGAATGAAAATCGAAGAGCTTTTGAAAAAAGAAACGGCAATGTAATTTTAATTTTTCTATTCCTAGCCAAAAAAAAGCCAGCTGAATGCTGGCTTTTTTTTATTATTTGAAAAAAATTAACTGCTTTGATTTAAAATATGTCGCTGCAAAGTCCAAAGTCGGATTAATTTCAGAAATTCATCTTTCATTCCATAAAGAATCATCTGGTGATAGTACTCTCCGCTCGAGTTTGGTTGCGAGTCCACATAATGAACTTTGGCTTTCATCTCTTTTAGTATAGATTCATCTTCTTGCGATAATGTAATATCAAGCATGGTGTCTAGTGGAATAGGCGTCGCTTGCCGGAAGCCGACGGCAGCTTCCGAATACTCTTCTACTTCGATAAGTGTTGATAGTAAAATGGGCTCTTCAAAAGTGATCGTAATCGCTTGCTGTAATTCTTTTTCCTTTAAAAGTGGAAATAGCTGCTTTACCATTTTTACTAAAATAGCTTTATCTAATGGTTTTTCTAAACGTAGAACTTCAGCAGCAAAGCGTTCTTCAAGTTCGATCCGCTTAATTGCCTTATTAGGAATTAAGCGGATGTACGTAAGATTTGGTTCGAATGAATTTTCTAACTGGCGCTTTTCATACTGCACATCGCTAATTAGCAAATCAACACGGGCGCGACCTTTAAGATCTTTCTTGTCGATAAAGGTAATATCATCAAAATTTCGTTGTAATAAATCGGCGATAGCAGCGTTTTGGCCTTCGTCTGAAATATTTAAGCAAATAATAATCTTTGTTAAATTTACTTTATTACGACCAGTCCAAACAGCGTTTTTAACTTTGGTGCCAGCGCCAACAATTTTTTTTCGGATTGCACTTAGAATGACTGGGTTAAGTTGCGCAAAGGTTAGCTCGTAAGCCGCATCAGATTCAGAAACCACACGGCCCCAAATGTGCTGTTGCTTATTATTTGTAAAAAGCGGGTGGTAAAACTTATAAACGTTCCCGATAATTAGTGGGTGAGTTTTAGCGATCTTAAAGCCAGTTTCTGTTATTTGAACCGCTTTTAATTTTCGTAAGGATTCAATTTCAGCTTTAGCCCGTGTTGTATGGACGTACTGCGTTTGCACTTTTTTATTTTTCATCAACGCAAAACGGGTATGCTCTTTAAGAATTGTTACATCAAAGGGTTTATACAAAAGATTTTGGATTGGCCAGACGTCTGCATTTTTCACAAACTTAGGGTCATCAAACAAGCTAATCAGTAAATCGCACTTATAGGTTTCTTTAAGGGCGGTTATCGCTTCGGCCGTGTTTGTTGCTACAGATTCTGCATTTACGATCATTAACACAATTGTCTTTTCTTTATACTCGGGCTTGGCCCATTCGGTGTTAAACGCGGCCAGGTCGGTCGAAACAATAACCTTATAATTCAAGGTCTTAGACAATTCGGCGAAAGCCTCATTGATAAATTTGACTGTTTTTGGGTCAGGTTCGATTGCTACAATAAAGCTCATGTATTAATGCTACATGAGTCATATTAAACTACCAACCAGTTTTTCGTCTCTTTTTACGACGAGACAAATTCAACTCGACTTTGCAGTCAGCCTGACCAGCAAGCGACTTAGTAGGCTCTGCTTTGTTTTTCTGATTTGCGCTCATAAAATTCCTTCTTTATCGTCCCATTTTTGGAAACTAAAAACCTCTGAAACTTACTAGGTTATTTACTACGTGGTTTTTTAAACGAACAGGCTAGTTTTGAAAATTTGCGAAAGATCAGCATTCAAAACCTGAGAAAAAACCAATGCGATAAGAGCTACGTGTTATATTTTTGCGCAGCAGCATTAGCCTAATAATTAGCACCTTAAAAAGGTGTTAAGAAATTTTGATCATATACAAAGCAAAGCCTGATTACGATTTCATCTTAACACAAAACTTACGTGAAAAGATAATTAAACAGTTGCACGAGCGCCCCATCACAAGCTGAAATACATTCAACAGCACATCTGCATTCACGAGGGGAAATGAGTGAGTCTTTCTTGCTTTGGCTTTAAATTTTTAAATTTAAATTTAATATCAAATTTAGTTTCAAATTTAATATCAGTTTTAATTTTTATTTCCACGTCTACGGTTTTTGCAGTTCAAGCCGTGCCGGCGCACGTATCAGTAAATTTAAATCAACTTCTGCCAAGTTCACGCGAAACTTTTATTTACGATCACTACTTTGAAATAAAAAATGAAACTCGACTTTTGTTTGTCGATTTACTTCAGTTAGTTCATCACAAAAAAGCATTTCCCATACCTAAAGTTCCCTATGATCGTCGCGAGCAATTTGGTCCATGGGTTTCGCCTAAGGATGATGACACATGCCTAAACATCCGGGGTTTAGTTATGGTTCGGGACGCCGATGGTCCGGTAACATTCACTGCCGACGGTTGCTCGATACAATCAGGCGCGTGGAAAGATCCATACACAGCAAAAACATTTAAATCAGCCGATGAAATCCAAGTTGATCATTTCGTACCATTGAAAAATGCGTACATGACCGGTGGTCACGAGTGGGACGCCAACAAACGCTGCTTGTACGCAAACTACATGGGAAATAATTTTCACTTGCTAGCAGTTAACGCCACCGAAAATATGGCCAAGGGTGGCAGCACGCCGCTTGAATACGTTCCACCGAACAAACGCTATGTATGTCAGTACCTAAAGCAATGGCTAGCCGTAAAAGCTATCTGGAGTTTACGTATTACGCCGCCTGAAGCCCAGGCGATTCAAGACGTAGCCATTGCTAATAACTGCCGCCGGGATTATTTCCAAATAAGTTCAGCAGAGCTAACTGAACAGCGCCGTTTTATGCGCGCAAACCAGAACCTATGCGACCGGAATTAGATATTTTAATTTCATGGCTCACAAAAAAACACGACTGCAATGATAAGGAAAACTATTTTTAACACACGATCAAAGCCTATTCTCTTCGTTGAAGTTTTACAGACCTTATATTATCATCGGCGGCTATGGCCGAATACGAATCAACACCGATTCCCACGCTAACAAACAATGCTTCCGAATACGACGTGGTTATGGATTTGATTCGCAAAAACAATTCACCACTTCGTCAGATTTTGCATAATGGCCATATTGCAACAGAGCTTTTAATTAAATCTTTGCTTATGAAGTACAAAGGCGAGTATAAAAAAACGCACGATCTTCAAGTGCTTTGCCAGTATGTAATAGACTCTACAAGTGTGCCTGAGAAAAGGATTTTCAACTTACTTCAAGAAAATGGTTTACGTGACGCCTATAGGGGCATAAGAAATGGTAACTGATCCCTTATAAGGTCCCAGACCAACTTACTCCGACCTCTAAAGGCTCGATTTATTTAGACTTTTTTCTTTCGGACGGTACTTCTGATTGT
>JANPNP010000042.1:0-2834 GCA_031427535.1 Bdellovibrionales bacterium
ATTCATCAAAAATACAGATGCAAGAAGCCATCGAAAAAGCCGAATCTGCCTACGGCGATACAGTTAGGCGTGATTTGAAAAAAGCCATTCAACACTTAAGCGAGCGCAAGGGGCTTTTAGACGATTGTATGTCAGCCCTTATGATCAATGAAATACCCAAGGCTTTGCTTTGGAGCAAGATTCGAATGCTGGGAAAGATTTAAAAAATCCGGCGAAACCGCCTAAGCACCTGAAACTAAAAATGTATTTTTATTTCCGATAAAAATTTGGTAGTTAGAGCCGGAAATAAGTCCGGTTTTCATAACCACAGGGGCTACGCATATGACCGCAAAGCCTAGCCAGTGAACAAAACTTTAAATAAATAGTCATCTTTGAGGCCCGCTAGTTTTTGTTTTCTGCGGATACCATTTTTTGTTAGTTCTTTTTTTAATAAATTCAAAACCATTTTTCTTAGCAGAGAAAAGTTCTTGCCAGATTCTTCAGACCGATGACCATTTTAATGAAAAAGCGATGGAGCTAAGCCACCAGCTGAATTTTGCGATCTTGCTAAAGTCGCTGCTCAGATCTGCTACGCCGCAGACATCTTTTCAAGATCTATCTTAATGGCTTCATGTTTTTCAAGAGCGACGTGTGTGAGCTGCTCATACACCACGACAAATCGTTTCGCCTTTGGCTCCAAAATATTAAGTGCAAAAAGACGGATGTCTTTTTCTGTCGTCCAGCTCATGCCGGTTCCCTGATTTTTTGTGCGCTCCCATTTGAGAACTGCTGGGTGGGTGACATCAAATCTTTCAGCAAACTGTTCAAGCGTCATTTTTGAAAACTGACGAATGAACTTTACTTCACTTCCAAAAAGCCTGCTGTGCTTAAGCACCAATGCCTCTAGAACTCGCTCTTGGAGCTCTTTCTGATTGATCATCGGAACCCATTCACCGCGCACTTCGGTCATCGGCACATTTAAAAGTGTGACCGGAAATCCGAAGCCGTTATCTTGATATGTTTTTTGAATCTTCTTTTTCATAATTTATTCCTCAATTGCCAAGTTCAATCGTCGTTACGACAAATACGCTTGGCTCAATTAATGCGACCACAATTCTTAAAACCCTGCCATCCACCGTTTTACCTTTAATAGCATAATCCCAAGACTGAAATTCTTTGTTAAACTGATCTTTCTTGGCCTCATGATGGCCGCTTGTCAGAATCAGCTCTACCTCAGGCTTTATGATCCCACGCTCAAGCATGCGTTCATTGGCGTGTTTTGAGTACATCACCAGGCCTCTTGCTGCCGCTGATGAGATTGTCTGTAAAAGTGCTTTTACCTTAGGTAGTCTCTTCATCAGACCTTAATGTAACTCAGTAACAATTTAATTTCAAGTTGTTTTTAGATGGTCCAAATTGGTTATGATAGAGAAATACTCCACATGTCGGATTTCCGACGGACGGTGTCGGGATTCGGACGTCGGAAGCAAACTATGACGAATTCCCGACACTTGCCAAAAACCACATATTCACAAATCAAATTCAGCAGTTATCTGATTTGCCTCAATTTGTACGATCCTAGCTTTGGCGTTCCTCGTCGGGCAATAACGCCGCGACCCTTACAAAGGGGATACGAGGTGACTGAACTTGCTTGCAGTCTTAGTCTTGCTGGCAAAGACCCGCCGCCCGGCTGCCGCTGGAGACTCAATTCTGAAAAGGCTTTGGAGCAAGATTTGAATGCTGGGAAAGATTTAATCTATTTTAAAGAAGAATAAGCTTATATTCAATTTTTGGTAACTGTGCAGGAACTGGAAATATCTGCCAATACTCTTCTAGAAATTGAAAGTATTCTTCCATGGTCATGACTTCACCTTTTGAATTTTTTCGATGACTGGCCATTCATCAAAAAGTTCAGCATACTTTTTTACGATTGATAAATCTATTTTTGGTAATGATAGCAGCCTTTGAATATCTGCTTTGTCTTGAAATTCACGCGAGGGATCATTTTTGTAGGCTTGAATTTCTAAACCTATAATATCCTCTGCTCGAATTACATAAACACCTAATGCAGAATTTTTCTGGGCATACTTCAGCATTTCTTGGCTTAATGGACGATTGGCTAATAAAATATCTAGAAGCCCGGGGCCGGAAAACTGCAAAACCTCGGTCGATTCATGTGTTAGTTCAAATCCTTGATTGATAAGTACGGTTTTTATAAGTTCACGGCTGTTGCCATCTGCCAAGAAATCAACGTTAACAGTGGTGCGGTGCAAGCCATAAGAGGCCATTGCGAATCCGCCAATAAGTGCGTGAGATATGCCGGCTTCCTTCAACACTTTACTAGCCTCTAAAAGTGTTTTTCTTAAATCGATCATGCCCCAGTTTAACGACTGAAAATGCCTGAGTCTAGCGTAATTCTATGCTACTTCATCTTGTCATTCACCTCTTGGCGCTGTTGCAAGTCTTGAAAATGCTTACGAAGATTTCTTCCAAATTGTTTTAGGCGCAAGATTTTCTTCTTTGCAGTTTCTCAAAAAATCATTAACCAACGTCTGATAGGGAATATTTGTTTTTTCACCTAGTTTTTTGAAATACTCGATCACGTCGTTATCTAATCTTATGGTGACACTTTTTTTAAGCTTGCTTGCATACGGGTTTGGCTTAAGCTTCATTTTTTCAAATCATATTCTTTTCTCATAAAACACTTTTTTAGTTAAAGATTTTCAAAATCATGTCGTTCTTTTTTCGTGGCTTTTCTTGCGCTGATGATTCTGATTACATTTTTTTCTTCATGAGCCAACTTGTGTTTTTTTAGATTTTGATCGGCTTTTCGCGTGTTCCATTCAAACTTCATT
>JANPNP010000043.1:0-6293 GCA_031427535.1 Bdellovibrionales bacterium
TAAAGTTCCCGAGTTAAATAAAGTCGGTGTTGATGGCATGTAATCGTGTGATGAAATCAATTTATACAATTCAATCGCTTCAGCAGGAGTTTGTGCCAAACCGCAAGCAACGCGCATGAAAAAATACTGGGGCGTTTCAAACACCTGTCGTGATTTAGGGTTTTTCAGCAAATAGCGATCGTACACAGTGCGTAGACCAAAGTATTCAAAACGATCCGTGCGGTAGTGTTCGATTGCGGCACACAGTTCCGCTTTGTGCTTCATTACAAATTGATAGACCGTATCTGCCAATAGCCCGTGCGTTAAGCCGAACTGCACGGAATCTGCAAACGAATCAATTTTTAGCGAGCGGACTTCCTCTTCGATGTAAGTTGAAAGCAAACGAGCCGCTAAACGCGAATACTCGGGGTCTTCACCGATAAGTAGGGAAGCAGTCTGGATACATAAGTTATCTAATTCTTTCGTGCTAGCGCCGTCATACAAGCCATTGATGGCCTTGGTAGCAACGCGTAGGGGATCCACAGCTGTTAAGCCCTGGCAGCAACGGGTGACACGCTCAACGATCTTAGTGACATCAACGGGCTCAAGCGAGCCATCTCTTTTTTTAACTCGCATAACGTGCGCTGTCTGCGCTGGTGATGTAGGTGTGGATGTATGAATTTCCATATTCGGTCCCCTCGGTCTTTTCAGACGGCTTTTAGGTAAAAAAAACCCTCAAAGCTTCCCCTCGAAAGCTTTGCAAGTGTAGGTCTAGTTCTTAAATGTACAAGAAAATTTATTTGACCATTCTAGTCAGTTCGTTTGAGCGAATCTTGACTTTTTGTAGCCAACTTTTCTCATCCGTGTCGAAGTGCAGAATCACAAAATCCTAAGACGACTTCAGTCGTAACTACTAGATCTAGTGGTTGAAACACCTGGCCTCATCAATAAGGCCTATTCTTCTTAAAATTAGGTTGAATCTTTTTTTCCAAACTTTCAAACAAAAAATAAAATTTTTTTATTGGTCCTGCTTAATTTAAAGTCAGATGCTGTGCGAAAAAATGAAATTCTGGCGACCTTGGTCGAGCCCTTTTTCGCTCTCGAGAAACCCAGTCAAGATCTTAGTTTTGACAGCTGCGATTTCACTTTTTTGAGTCAGCTTAGGGCTAAGGCACCGATTTCTTAAATGATCTGTCAAATGCTTTTTCTTACATCAAAGGGGGGTATCAGCTGCTTTTTCGGTAGCACGTTCAAGCCTGTTCAGCCGGTTTAATTTAAACCACATATACGCGTGGAAAAAGAAAGCTATAAGCCATTTCACCCAAATTGCAGTGGCTGCATGTTGGTAGGCGTAGTATCCCGTCGTGACTGCTGTAAACATTCCCCATTGGTGTAAGCGAACACGATTTGGTAATACGATTGAAACCAAAAATGTAGCCGTCGAAATCCAACCAATGACTTCAATGAAAAAAGTTTTTGTAAAAATATCCATTAGTGCTGGGTAATCCGTTCCTGCATTTGTTTAAATAAAAAAGTATCACTTTCCGTTACCGGTTGCCACTGACAGCTTTGAAATGTCTTAGACCGCCTTAACTCATCGACAATCGCCTGATGAGTTCCCATTTTATTTGCTGTCCATGCCGGTGCCACAAGTTCTTCCCACCTTGAGGCAAAAGCTGCCAAGCGATGAACGGCGATATGGGGCTTTAAGTGTGCTAAAAATAATTTTACGTGTTCCGTGTAAGCAGCTTGGGTGATCGGAGTAAATTCACCAGCGTGAAACCAAGTTTCTAAGGCGGTATCTTTTAACACGTGCAAGTTGTGCAGTTTCACGTTCGTAATAGGAAGGTCATTGCAAATTTTTGCCGTTTCAATAATTTGCGCATCTGTTTCGCCAGGACTACCAAATATTAAATGAATTCCTAAATCAACAGTCGTGTTGTCAGCAATTTTTGTGATCGCTTTTAGCGAGTCTTCGGCCGTGTGACCACGGCGCATGAATTCTAAATGTGGATCAAAAAAACTTTGTACGCCAAGTTCGACCGAAACAAAAGATTTTTGGTTATATTCTTGCCAAAGATCAAGTACCCCTTTGGATACGCAGTCGGGGCGGGTGCCGATCACGAATCCTTTTACGAATTCGTATTTTAGCGCGGTTTCAAAACGTTCACGCAGTACCGAAATTTTGGTGAACGTATTGGTGTACGCTTGAAAATACACCAGATACTTCTCCGCTTTGTAGCGCTTGGCTAAAAGGGTATGAAATTTTACAATTTGTTCGTCTAGCGTCAGCGTGAAAGATTCTTCGCGGGCGGCTGATCCCCACACGTCACAGAAGCTGCAGGTTTTCATTCCCTTTAGGCCCATGCGGTTAGGACAATTATCAACAATACTAACTGGAATTTTATAGACTTTATCATTAAAAATTCTTTTGTAGTGTTCTGAAATCGAATGATAAGGTAAGCCGCTCCAGCCTTTTTCCATAGGAAGGTAATATAAAATGATTCAGCCCTTTGAAGCAAGCGGCTTTCAACTAGAAATCACAGCTGATGGCAGTCCGACGTTACGGCATAAAGTTTTAGGCGAATCCATGCATCACTCGCACGGTGCTGCAGCTGAGACCTGGTACATTTATGGCCAAGTTTTGAAACGGGCGTTGCAAGCTGCGGCTATTGAAAAAAAACCCCTACAAATCTGTAACGTTGGCTTGGGACTGGGTTACATAGAAATGGCGTTTGCTGGCCTAAATAGCGAAATGCAGAAATTTCACCTAGATTCGTTCGAAATTATAGCGGAATTACAAACACGTTTTAAGCTTTGGTACCAGCAACAACAGGCTAGCGAATTTGATTCTGTGTATTCGCTAGCCTGTAATAAACTTTTAAGCATTGATTTAGGGCTTTTAGAAAATGATTTAAAAAACCAATTGCAGTTAAGCCAAATAAATTATCACGCAGATATTCTAAATTTCAAAGAATCAAGGCAGTGGAACGTGGTTTGCTTTGATGCCTTCAGCAAAAAATCAAGTGAAAATCTTTGGACCGCAGGTTTCTTAGAAAATTTCTTAACAAAGTATACAGCTAAGGATTGCGTTTTTACGACGTACGCTTGTACGAGTATTTTAAAAGAAACTTTAAAAAAAAATAATTTTACGGTGATCAAAAGAAGCGGCTTTTCAGGTAAACGCGAATGCACTTTAGCTATTCGCGGTGATTTTATGAACTGTGCTTTCCAAACTTTTTAACGTATTCGATTATGGCAGATTTTGCTTCATCATTGATTTGGGAAAATTTAAGGCCGATATAGCCATCTAAGCCGGAATAAATCACATCGGCTTTAACGTGTAAGGGTTGAAAAAAGTGGGGACTGCTAATTTGTCCCTCGACGGCGTCACCAATTTTTAAATCAAAAACGTCTGTAAAGCCCATGCCACCTTCACTGACAGTGACAACTTTCACGCTAACGGGCGCCCCATTTTGCGAAGTACCGTTAAAATTTGCCAAAATTGGAACGCGAGCATGCTTACGGCGCGATAAACCCAAACGTTCGACGATATCAGGGTAAGCATAGACATCGGTCCATTCTTTGGTTTTCGGATTTTGTATAGACAGCGTCGAGATATCTTTTTGTTTCGAAATAAATGCTAGCAGTTCAACCTTACTCATTAAGGGTTGATCAACAAAATTAATTTGCACGCGGTAAAAGGCACTTTCAGTAAACGTTTCAGAAAAAGTAGGGGCCTGGGTGGCAGTCGGTGGGACGGTGGGCTTAACGTTCGTGTTAACTGTTGTAAGTTCACCGGCAGGAACTGAAAATGTTTGTGCCAATTCTGTTTTCCATTTTGTAGATTTAATCCATTCACCCAATCCACGTTTCCACACCAACGCATTTTCGGTTTGTGTCGAGCCCATAGTATCTAAGGTTGATTCTAAAGATTCGTCGGTAAAGGGACCTTGAATCTGACCCTGATGCTGAATAAACCATTTGACCATAATTTATGTTACCCTATTTCGAAAAATTCGTGGATAGCGCTTTTAGAACTTTTGGCATCTTCGTAACCCATATCAATTAGCTTACGGCAAAACTGCGGGTTAAAAAGTAAATAACTTAAAATTTCGCTGGCTTCATCTAAATGACCAAAAGTAGAAATCGTCATGCGTAACAGCCGGGGCAAGTGATGCGCTTGCTGACGGGCAATTTCACCAATATCTTGTGACGGAGAAATACATAGGGCTTCAATGCGGCGCAGGTTATTTTTTTGTCTTGTTGCAGATCCGGTAAGTTCCACAAGTTCGTTAATGCGCTGAATGCGAAAGACATCTTGTTCAACGCTATCTAGCAATACCGCGTTTAAAAGCGTGTTCAAAATACGAATTAAAGACGGTTGTAGCGGTTTTTTTGCGGGCATTGTTTCGCTATGCATTTGGCTGCGTACGCCAATCACAAAAAGCTTATCAGCACCCATGCGTATCGATGGACTGCAAGGCGTGTTGTTACGAACGCATCCGTCCCCAAAAAAGTTATCGTTAATAGCAATGGGCGGAAACAACATCGGAATTGCACACGAACCCATAATATGACCCGAGTTAATGTCACACAATTCGGCATGCCTACGGCTTTCATCCCAGGCGACAATTTTTTTATTGGTCTGGATGAAACTGACAGCCGAGTTCAAGTCATAGTTATTAGCTGTAATAATCAACGAATCCAAAACTTTTCTATCAAGATTTTTTTGAATTTTAGTAAAGTCGCAGTTCTTCTGAATCAGATTTCGAAGCGGTGAGGTATCTAGGATGGCATTTAACTTTTGTTTGCCAAGTAATCCAAGTGAAAATTTATTTAAGGATAAAAAATCTGTTTTAAAAACCTGTTCGGTGGTCATCTGTGCCCACAAGTGAATAAGTTTTTCGACAGCCACATCAAAATTTTCAATTTCAGTAGCTAATTTGGCGCTATTAATAGCGCCAGCACTAACGCCCGATAAAATCTGAAACGGATTTTCAACTTTCTCTTTTTTTAAAATTTCAGCTAAGCCTTTTAGAACACCGACCTGGTAGGCGCCGCGTGCTCCGCCGCCAGATAAAATAAGTGCTGTTTGCGATGCCATCAGTAAAGGGTAAGTAAGTTCACAAACCCTGTCAAACCAAGGTCTGGTGTAGCTTGGCTGTAGTCTGGGAGAATAGCTTTTTTATGGGGGTATGGGCTGCGAACAAAAAATCCACAACCAAGTGACAGTTAGCCTTCAGTTGGTTGTTACTGTTGTATGACATATCAACAAAAAACCCGACCGAAAATAATAAAATCTTTAAAACTCAAGAATTCTTCAGCCGAGCTTTACATCGCAAAAAAAGAAAATCTCAGCGACCTACGATAACAGTAGCAATGCTAGGTTTTTCTGTAGCAAAATCCCCCTAAAGAAACCTATTAACTTCTTTACTTAAACTACTAGGCAGACCTTGTTTTTCAGACAACGATATTTCAAGAGGTGACTAACAAATTTTGTGATTCTCGCTATGAGACATACGTCTAGTTATCTCAATACGAGAACGCCCTTGAAATCACAGTGGAAAAACAAAGGCTTAATTCTGCAGTTTTGGCCTTCTAATTGAAGTTCTTTAAGTTGTCACAAGGAGATCTGATATGCTTCACATCACAAGTACAAAATCGTTTGAAAAATTGTTTTTCTTTTTCATGTTTATTGTGGTCTGCGCGTTTAGCTTTTCATGCGCTAAAAAGCCTTCTGGTGTTAGAGCCCAGGTTAAGAAGACAGTGGGCACGAACCTAGACACAAATGTATCGGCACCATCCGAGCAGCAAGCGCGAAATCAAAGTCTTGATTATAAAATTGTAACTGTTAGTACGCCAAACATAGTTGATGGCGGCTTTACGATAGATTCTGATTTGCAAAATCCAGAGCGCCAGTTCATACCGATTACGACACGTCATGAAAATGGCACTGTTTATTCGAAAGGCTTTTTTAACGATTCAGCACGTGGAACAACTGTACAAATTGAAGCTGAATGCTTTGGCTCTGATTGCTACAAATATCTACTTTTGATCAGCGTTAAAAAGAATAACCAAACAGTATACCAGACGGCAGCGCTATCATTTAAATGCGACGATACATTTTATGCCATTTCGGTAGCGCAGGGTGCCACGCACCGCTTACCGGATGGGACTTATCAGATACTAACGGCCGAGCATGTGTTCAAGGATTATCTGTTCAGCACCGACAATAAAATTGCGTTGCCGAATTTGCCTCCTATCTAACTGCATGAGCGGAATTTGCGTAAAGCGACAGGCTACCTTTAAAC
>JANPNP010000044.1:0-2867 GCA_031427535.1 Bdellovibrionales bacterium
GTAAGCGGATGAAACGTTTCAACCAATAGCAACCGTGTTTTAAAAAAGTTAAAGACCTCTCGAAATTGAGAAATTGTTAAGTTAACATCACCTTTTCTTATTTTTTCAGTCAAATCTATGATCGCTGAATTTTCCGAATAAATCATTGTCGAAAAACCGGGCTCGGTTGCTACCCGTGAATTTTGATAAAAGTTAGCGCTCCAGTATTCCCACTTTACATTAAAAATGGGCTCACCAGAAAATTCACTTTTTTCAAACCATTGAAAAATTCCTTCAGTATTATACATCGTTGAGCGATCAGGTTGATACTTTTTATAAACTTGAAAAATAGTGACAGAATTTACAATTATCAAAACCACCACGGCAGAAAGCAGAAATACTTTTCTCTTTGTCATCACCTGATTAAACCAACTTAACATGCCTAAAGTTATTAACAGCATGCTGTAAATATAAAATAAGTGAATTCGCTGAGATTTTAAAGAAACAATTAAAAAAATTAGCGCAATCGAAAACAGTGCAAAATTTTTAGCGTTTCGTTTTACTAACAAAGCTGCAAAAATAGGGACTAAAACCAATAAGCTTATTATTCTTGCGGCAGAATTAATCTTCAATGCACGCCACTCAGAGGGGACGTCCGGCGATGAAAAATTATAGGTAACAATCTGATACAGATACCGAATTTTTGAAAAATCGAAAAAAGGTAGCAGTAATCCAACTCCAGCACCACAAAGTGAATACAGCGCAAGTTTAAGGTTTTTCGAAAAAATTGCATTTACGAAAAAAATAAAACTTGTTATCGCAACACATTCAAATGAGATAAGCCCAGCCAAAAGCGAAATCAGCAACGCCCAAGCCGGTTGCTTGCGGAATCGTTCGAAGTTAACAAATATAACCGCCATACTTAACAAAGTTAAACTTTGTGGCCGCTCCCAAAAAAGACGATTAAACGTGAAGTCGAAAAAGTAGAATATGAAAAAAAGAATCACTAATGTCGCCAAAAACTTTTCACCAACAGGAATTCTTAGTAGCAATAAAAAAAACATTATCGATAAAACAATTACATTTAAAGTTTTAATAGTCCAAGCGTCTGGCACATAGATGTTCACGAAGGCCACTAAAAAATGAAACCCAAAATGCTGATCAACGAACTGTTTAGAAAACTGCGAATTTTCTAAAATGGGAACGCTTGTATAGCGCCAATCATTTTGCTGTTGCAAATGGGCTAGTTGCAGATGATACGAGGCATTCTGGCTGGATAATTCTTTAAATTTGAATTGAACTAAAACAATGGGTAGCAAAAATAAGAAGTAGCACAAAATAAGAATTCTATGCTTTTTTATTAGCGCCAAATTTGTATTTCCATGAAATAAACGTTATCTAAAGTATACCAACAAGTCTACCGATAAGTACCTATGACCCAGTTAGCGAAATACCATGGCCGTGCGCCCAGGTATGTACTAAATACCGAAGACAATAACTTGATCAGATATTCGGGATCTGAAAGATGGTCTTGGGAAGAAAAAACCGAAATAAGAAATGTTTCGCTGACGGGTTTGTCATTCATCGCGCCGTCTGATCTTTCACCACTGTTAGGCGAAATCATTAAAATTCAATTTGTTATTCCGGGGTCTAAGCAAATGGCCTGTTATGCCATCGTCATACGTATCGACAAAGATGGTGACTTCGAAAATTCGATAGCAGTTCACTTTTACAAGCTGGACCGTTTGCAACGCATCAATTTACTGCAGGGCCTATCCCAAAAGAATAGCGGAACGGATGCAACAGTTACCCGCCAGGGGCAAATTAGCTCAACTTCTAAATTCATTGCAATTCTGGGCTTGATTATGACAGCTGCTTGCTGGGCCACGCTAATGAAGATCTATTTTTCTCGTTAGTCCCACTTAGGAAATGAAGAACACTTGCCTTTAAGGCGTGTCAACTGTGATGCCAATGCAACATTGGTATTCGTCAATACATTGGCATTTCGTGCCGATACATGATTTGCCAAAGTAGGCTTTTGTTCGTTTAAACTATTGTTCTGTTTAATTATTTTGATGCGGTAATGGTTCACTAAAATATTATCCTGAAGAGTAGCAACTAAACCTTTATAATTTCCAAAGAAACATTCACCAGCTTCACGCAAAGTTGTGGGAAATCCACTGTGGTTTGAAACTTCACTATCAGCTGTGTTTGCACACAAAGAGGCCGTGATAGGTACAAAACTTAAAAAAATAATAAGTAATAAATTATTTTTCATCGATCCCCGGCCCGTTCAGCGACACTTTTAAATTTTACATTATGTGCCGCAAAACCGCTACCCTATTCATTAAGATAAACGGGCTGTATCAGATTGGGGCTATCTATTCGTTGAAGAAAAATTAAACCCCGACCTAAAGCCAATAATCTGATTTATCACCAGTGCTAGTCGCATTTATACGTCGCCATCTCTATGCTGGAACCTTCAGAAATAGCTGAATCTAGGGCCTCACCACACTGACCAATTCCATTTTTCTTAATTTGCATTGAAACTTTTCGACCTTCAGATTTCCATTTTTTCAGCTGAATTTTTGCGGCAATAAGATCGTCACCTTCAAATTTATCCCAAAAGCATTTCTTTTGTGGATCAGGCATCGGGGCTGAATACGGATTTGTTACGCCCAACTGCAAAGATTTTTCTAATTGGCTGCGATAGACCTTGCCAGCGATATACCCAGGCTTTTCAACACAACTAAATGGGTTTGCATCCCTACCGCGCTGTACTTGTTTGCCACTTTGGCGGTTATCGTCACCACTTGGGTACACCTGCAAGCGCCCCGCATCACGCTTGTACCCCGGCTGCGCATCGCCTCGGTTTTACTGTTGCAAGC
>JANPNP010000045.1:0-3464 GCA_031427535.1 Bdellovibrionales bacterium
CAACCCGTTCCCAAACTGCTTTTACTTCAGCAGGCTTAGGATGTCGCACATAATAATATACTTCGGCAAAAGCCGGAACAAAACACAATAAAAGTTGGCTGAATTTGGCCTTGAAAACCCATACACGGTTTTTAATTTTAAAAATAATCTGGGGCATTCACAGAAGATTTATTTAGGTTCGCAGAAAAATTTTGAAGGAAATTCATTTATACGTGTCGATTCGCAGAATAAAGTTCTAGTTGCCTCTCCGGCTTGGCATACGAAAGCCGAACAAAATTTGATGACCTACCGTGAAAAAAGACTTTACCGCGAATCTTTAAGCAAAGTAAAAGTTGTCGAAGTGATTTCGTTGACAGACAAATTCACGCTTAATCGGGGCGATAGCGTTTGGACATCGCCAAAGTACCCCCAATTTGTATTAGATCAAAATAAGGTACGAACGATGCTTAAGCAGATCGCTGAATCGTCGGTGCAAGATTACGTGTTTGACGGCGAGCCCTCAAATTCATTTGTGCAAGAAAAAAGATTAGTAAAAGCCCCGGTTGCCGTTACCTTTCAGACGGCTCAGTCGAGCTGGTCTGTTGTGGTTAATCAGCATGAAAAAGATAATGCTGTTTATGCTATGACCGACAGGCCAACGAATTTGGTGAAAATTGATCCCACCCGCTGGGAGCTTTTCGGCAATTTAAGCTTAGACAGTCTGCGTGATCGCAGCAGTCAGTTTAAGTTTGCACTAAACGAAGTTTCAAAAGTTTACTTTAAGAATGAACTGGTTGAATTAAGCTTTGCTAAAGATAAAGACGAATGGAAGAGCACGCAACCAGCCCCACCAGAAACAGATTTTTCACCAATAGAGTTGGTTAAACTTATCGGCAAAATTCATGATCTTGAAGTGTCTGAGTTTTTAGATGCCGAATTTAAACAGAAAGCTCCGTTGGCCCTTTCGGCGAAGAACATGCTGATATTGAAATCGGCGACGGACAATTTAATTATGCAATTTAATTGGGGTCCAGAAGTAAAGCTTATTAAAAATGGTCAGCCGAAAGATTATTTTTACGCGCGCACCAGTTTAGGAGATTCTGTTTTTGCTTTAGAGAAAATTTTTGTTGAACGTATTGATTTGCAACAAGCATTTAAGAAAAAGGATCAACCATAAAAATGATGAATAGCAGTGATTTGACGCCGATTCGTATAAAATCACCCACACGTGTGGATTTAGCTGGTGGAACATTAGATATGTGGCCGTTATTTAACTTTGTTGGCGGCGCGACAACGATCAATCTAGCAATTGATATTTGGACCGAGATTGAACTTACACCGGCGTCGTCGACGGCTATAACAATCGAATCAAAAGATTTAAAGCAACAGTGGCACTTTGCTGATAGAAACGCATTTTTAACTGCACTTGATCCTAAAATCTTGTTTTATCAAAAAATTATTGAAAAATTTTCTTTCGAGCAGGGTTTTACATTAACAACAAGTTCACAAAGCCCCATTGGTGGCGGACTTGGCGGTAGTAGCAGTTTGGTTATCTCGATCTTGAAGGCTTTTCAAAAATGGCAAAATATATCAACTTTAACAACGCATAAGTTGGTCGAACTTGCGCATAATATTGAAGCCGAAATATTGAAGACTCCGACAGGTACGCAGGATTACTATCCGCCCCTTGAAGGTGGTTTGGGTTTTATTAATTATGCGGCCACCGGTATTACAAATTCGGTGTTGCCTATTGTAGGAACTCCGTTCGAAGATCACTTTTTATTGGTGTACACGGGGCGCTCGCACCATAGTGGCTTAAATAACTTTGAGGTTTTAAAAGCAGCAGTTGAAGGTGATCTAAAAGTTTTATCTGCATTAATAAAAATAAAGAATATTTCCGAGCTTCTGAAAGCTGCAATTTTACAAAAGGACTGGGCTGCATTACCTAGTTTGTTCCGCCAAGAGTTTGAAGCCCGTTTAGAGCTAACCCCCGCATTTAGTAGTCCAGAAATTGAAAGATTGGCAAAAATCACTGTAGCTGCCGGCGCCTTAGCCGTTAAAATATGCGGAGCAGGCGGTGGCGGGTGTGTATTAGTGTGGGTGCCGCCCAAGAACCGTGATAAGGTTGTACAGGTATGTCAAAACGAAAAGTTTCAGTGCCTAAGCGCACGGCCATTAAGTCCCCTGAACTAAATGCCCTAAACGATGTCGTGCGTTTTTTAGGAATTTCTTTAGCTGGTGGCAAATCCGACAAAGCGTGTGTCGCTTTGATTGAATATTACCCCAAAAACAAAAAAATCTTCTTATCAAGGCTTTTTGAAAAACTAAAATCCGAAGAAAAAATATCGGTCGATTTAAAAATTCATGATCTAATTGATCAAAATAAAGAAACTTTAGAATATGTAGCCTTTGATATTCCGTGGACTTTACCAGCATGCTTAACGTGTATTAAAGTATGTCCGGGTTACGAAAATTGCAATGAAGAGCACATTCAGTGGATGTGGAACCATCACGACGCTAAAGTGAAAAAAAAGAAACCCAAAAAAATGTTTACTCCGTATACGCAAAGATGTGTCGAAATGCACTTTGCGACAGAACTTGAAGAACAATTTACCATGCACCATGCGATGGGCTCAAATTCGGCGCCGCTACTGGCTCGGGCACAATTTATTAAAAAACGCATTGATCCAAGGGTAAAATGTATTGAAGTTAACCCAGGTCTTACGTTGTGGCGCGTGGGCCGAATGATGGATATGATGAAGTCCCATTTACGCCACCACCGTGCCGCTTTCGGCGGCGATGAAGCCCGGAAACAATTTCTACATAATTTAAACGAAAAAAATCTAACGTTTATTTATCATCAGGATATGAAACAAATGATCGAAAACAGCCATGCGTTCGAAGCCTTCTTGTGCGCACTGACCGGATTTTTAAAATACAAAGATTTAACCGAGGCCAGACCTAAGAATTTTCCGGCAAATGAAAACTGGATCGAATTTCCAAAAACAAATCTGCGGCCGAAAGACTTCGAGTAGCAAACTTTTGAACTGATTAACTTAGCGGTACCGCAGCCGATTGAATAGCGGGTAGCGGTTTAAATACCGATTTTAACTCGGGAATTTGCATAGGGACTTTGTCAAAGGACCCAATCCACGTTTCCGGAGTTTCCATGCACAGAAAAATATTCCAGCTTGGATTATTATCCTTAAACTGCCGAATCATAAATTGAAACATCTCAGCGCGCACGCGGGCGTCGTAGCGCAGTTTATTACCTTCGCTTGGAAAAAGCTCGGCCGATGTAACCAGGGACTGCATACCAAAACGTTCGCGCATCATATGCCGCTGTTCGGGCTGAATTCGTAAGGCGCCAAGTGAAATAATATTTACATCTTTAGCTGAAAAGTTTTTCTGAATCTGCATCGCAAGGTCAGCGTAATTTTCTTTCCACTCGGGGTGCCAAATCATGGGATCAATATGAAAAGCAA
>JANPNP010000046.1:0-5811 GCA_031427535.1 Bdellovibrionales bacterium
GTGGGGTTCTTGTTGATAAGTAGAAGTGCCATCCTGGCAGAAAAGGGCAAGTTTGCCCTTTTGAACCCTAGAAAGCTGGCCATCCGGGCCAGCTTTAATTGTTTTCAAATCTAGGTCTAAAAATGCGTGATGCATTTTTAGAAGCGGGAGTCTGAGGGTAGAGCCCTCAGTAGCCGTGGACGGCTGAGTACTGAAGCGTAAATTAAAAAAGGCCCTGCAATCAGAAGCAAAATTTGTTTTAATTTTTTACTACAAGAAATTCTAACAAAGGATTGCAACATGACTACAGAGCCTAACGTATTAATCCCACGATTTCTAAACACGTTTCAAGGATTTTCAGTAAAAGACATCAAAGAATATATAACTGACCAGCGCGTCGAGATTTACTTGGAAAAAAATGCAGATACGAAGAACTTATGTTGCAGTTGTTGTGAGCCATTAGGCCACTACCACGATCGGTACCAAAGAAAAGTGAAACATTTAAAGTTATTTAACTTTGATGTGACCGTGCATTTTTTTACAGAAAAAAGAGACTGTTTAAACTGTAAAAAAGTGCGCTCTGAACTAATTGAATGGCTGTGTCCAACGACACCACACATAACGATGGATTTAGCATGGTGTATAAATCGGCTTACGGAAATTGCAACGGTAAGACAAGTTTCAATTTTAAAATCAGTCGATAAGATGACGTGCTATAAGATTGATAAATATATATTAAATCGTCTTTTACAGGGCTACCAGATCCCGAATGTAACCCCTATTGCCGTTGATGAGGTTTATGCTAGAAGCCCTGCTCAGAAGGGCGAAGACGAAACCAGGGATGATCTATTTTTTACCGTGATCGTGGATTTAAAAACGCACAAAGTGATTTGGATATCGCAGTCACGCAGAAAAGAAGCACTTGATACATTCTTTGAAATCATAGGGCCAGTGGCCTGTGAAAAAATACAGGTGGTGGCAACCGATCAGCATGCGGGCTATGGGTCAAGTGTCGAGCAGTACTGTAAAAATGCAAGCCTAGTGTGGGACCGTTTTCACTTGGTTCAGAGATTTAATGATTTAGTTAATGACGAAAGAAAGTCAGAGGCCGACCGGGTGTCCGGGCGTGCGCATTACGGAAGTTTATTGACTGGGGAGAACAAGTGGATTTTCTTAAAGAAATCTACAAGTCGTTCAAAATCAGAAGTAGCACACATAAATGAAGTGATGATGTTAAACGATAAGATCGCAAAGCTAGAAATTATTAAAGAACGCTTCCATCAAATGTTTAACTGCACCAATAAAGACGATGCAGAACTGATGTTATATGAAATTTATCAGTGGGCCTGTGACATACAGGCGTGGCCGATAGCGAATTATTTTTTATCACTGAGAGAAGCTAAGCAGTTTTGGAATTACTTCAGCCACCGCTTCACTACAAGTGTAGTTGAAGGAATAAATCGTGGAATTAAAACTTTAAAATGGGTGGCTTACGGCTACAAGGACATGGCTTACTTTGCTTTAAAAATCATGCAGAAATTCGGTTACCTAAACCACAAATACGCATTAAATTGGCTAAATCCTCAAATCGAATAAAAGTGTATAACCCACAAATCTTAGAATGAGCCGACCATCTATGAATGAAACATTTTTTCTGATTCAACCTGAGAAAATTATCCTAATTTATCTTGTTCATAAAAACTATTGATACGATATACACATGCAGAACGTCATTGGAAAATTAATCGTGGTAGGGATACTTTTGTCTTTAACTGGCTGTCTTTTAGACGGGTCAGGCTCAGAAAGTGGCGCGACTGTTGTTGCAAGCCCCGGACAACCCTTCTTTGACCCCAAGCAAACAATCTGTGACCCCTTTAAAACCAATTCTACACAAGCGCGTGACCGGGGCTTAATTGGAAACCTGGTGTATCTTACAAACGATCAGCCCCGCTACGGAAACATAGCTGATTTTATGACGAATGCAATTGTTGCCGATGCTACTGTATTTCTTGATCGGCTATTTGTGCCCACTCGTCCATTTGATCGTGGCTTTTATTTACAATCTGGTGAATTGGTTAAAAGTATAAATGGCGACACACTGTATGAATACTTTGGCTTACGAATGAAAGGACAAGTACAGTTGGCGACTGATGAAATACCAGGTCAGTATCAATTCGCAGTTCTAGCCGACGATGGCGCCCTTCTTAAAATTCCGGATGGCCTTGGCGGAGAAGTCACATTAGTAAATAATGATGGAACTCACCCGACAAAATTAATGTGTGCTACTGATCCCGTGACTATGACTGCGGGATCTAAACTTCCGATAACTTTAGAATATTACCAAGGACCTAGATTTCATATTGCCATGGTTGTGATGTGGAGACCGTGGCCCGACGGTGTTACTAATGCTGTAACCGATCCACTTTGTGGACAGCAGGGAAATAGTCTGTATTTTGATTCCACAAAAAATCCGGTTGAACCGAAACTAGCATATTACGAACTTTTAGATCGTGGTTGGAAGGTTCTGCAAAACGAAAATTATTCATTTCCAGAGCAAGCCGACAATCCATGTGCTCCGGCGGAACCAGCATTAATGATTAATTCAGCTGATGTGCGTGTAACAGCAGTGACCTCAACAGTAATTACTGTCGAGTGGACAACAAATATTCCCGCTACAAGCCAACTGCAAATTAAAAATACCAGCAATATGGTTGTTACCCTGTCCCCAGTAGATCCGACCTTAGTCCAGAATCACTCTTTAACCTTTACCGGATTAACTCCAGCAACGCTCTACGCTTTCAAAGTCTTGTCGACTTCAGCAAGTGGACAAACAGCAGAAAGTGACGAAAGAACTCAAAGAACAGGTCGCTAAAAACTAATTTCGGTTTATCACTCAGGTTTAATCACTCAGGTTTAAGCCTTATTTTGACGATAAGATAGGGTTAAACCATTGGGGTACTGATGCCAGGATTTTTTTCAATTCGCGCAAAATTTTTAGCGGTGATGAGCGCACTTTTACTGTCGTGCCTAATTGTCTATTTATTGATTGCCGTCGAAGTTTTCAAGACCGACAAGACAGAGTTAGTTTTTGATTTAAATCGCAGTATGGTGACCAATCTATCAACTGAATTTGAAACTGAATTTAAAGGGATCTCAGACAAGCTACGACTTTTTGCTTTGCTATCCACGAACCCAAGTGCCGAGATAAAGAACGAAACTATTTTTGGCGAAAATTCTGAATTGGTCTACGCTTCGCTTTATCGCCAAAATAAACCTGATCCCCTTAGAAATTTTACAGATAAAAAATACCTTGAAACCTACGGATTAGAAAGTAACTTTTTCACCGAAAAGCTTTCAAATCTTAGACCAATACCATTTAATGAAATCCTAAAAAATAGCGAGCATTTTTGGAACGCGACTGTAGAAGGCGGCGCTCCCCTAGTAGGCTACGGCCGGAACGTTATAATCGAGGACAGCAAAGGTAATCCGACCGAGCACATTGCAGTTATCAGTTACATTAAACCAGACAAAATATTAAAAGACCTTAGCTTCGTAAAGTTAAGTGAAATTTCTATTGTTGATGACCGTGGTCGCATTTTAATTCACTCGGATTTTAATGTGATGAAAAATGTTTCCAGCTTACAAGAAAGCCCATTATTTACGGCAGCAATTAATTCGAAGGTAAAAGTCAGCGTGGCGTCGTTAACCGACGGTGGCGGAGATTTTTTAGGCGCCTTTGCTAAAAGCTACAATGGTAAAGTGTTTGTGCTAGCACGGGCTTCTAAAAGCCAAGCCTTTTCTGCAGTGTACCAACTGGTGTCGCGGTCAATTTCTTTTGCCTTGGTCGTCATAACGCTTTCTTTGTTTTTTGCATTTTTACTTTCGCGCTCGCTAACCCGACCACTTTCTATACTTGTAGAAGGAATGGAAAAAGTATCCGCCGGTGACCTTTCAACCCGAATTACCGTTAACTCGAAAGATGAAACTCAAATGCTTGCGACCTCTTTCAACGAGATGATAAAGGATTTGAAAGATTCACGGGACGATCTGCAAGAAGTTAATCGAACCTTAGAACAAAAAGTGCGTGATCGAACTTTACAATTAGCAATTCAAAATCAGGCCGTAAAAGAAGCTCAAGAAGCATTGCTTAAGACCACCCGCCTGGCATCTGCCGGTGAAATTGCGGGCCGCGCAGCACACGAAGTTTTAAATCCATTAACTGGAATACTTACTCGACTAAGTTCAATAGAAAAAAAGCTTGGCAGTCAAATGAGTCAGCAAATAATTTTAATGAAAGATATTTTTGATAGTTGGCGCTTAGATTATGCAGCTGGCGGAATTCAAAAATTAATGGGTGCGTGGCAGAAACCTTCACAAGTTGATGAAAAGTGGAATTTACTGGATGAAGACTTACACAATTTAAGTTACGTACAACAAAGTTTTGAAGAACATTTGAAAACTTCTGAAACCGATACGCAATTTTTACTGCACGAAGGCCGACGAATTAGCAAAATAATTGGTGGTATGCGAACGTTAAGCCGGTTGAATTCGGACGTGCAATCACACTCGGCAAAAAAATTAATGACGGACTGCCACAATATCATGGCAGATCTTTTCAGTGCGCAAAATATTCGGATCCAAGAAAATTACGATGTAGGATTTGATACCGTAGAAATTGATCGAGACGAATTTATCCAAGCAGTAACAAATCTTCTACGCAATTCGTTGCAGGCTATGCCAGAGTTAAACCCAAAAATAAACTATAGCTTGAAATTATCTAGTCAGCTGGAAAACAATCATATCTGCATTTTTATTTGCGATAACGGATGCGGAGTATCTGAAGTGCACCAGAAAATGCTTTTCGAAAAACAATTCACGACTAAGTCTGCTGACGAGGGTACCGGGCTAGGCTTAGGAATTAGTCGACGGTTTATCCGCGCTCATGGCGGTGATATTGAATTCGTTTCATCCATCCCGTTTGTAGAAACTATTTTTAAAATTACGTTACCATTAAAATCTGAAGTACGAACTATCAATAAAGAAGGTGCTGCATGAGCCAAGCTATAAAAAAGCCATTACCACAAACCAGCTTTACAGAAGCGGTTTCGACTTCGTCTTTTTATACCTACAACTGGCGGGTGCTTATCGTAGAGGACGAACCAGCAATAGCTGAAGGCATCCAAACTATTATAGCGCCGTCATCAAAAATTATCCCGATTCAGCGCTCTAGTCGCCAAAAAGCCGCTACAGGCGGAACTGATCCCAGCAATCACATCATTGATAAGTTTGAAGTGGTTTGGGCTAAAAATCCGACAGATGCGATCCAGTATGTTAAGCAGTCCTTATTAGATAATAAGCCGTTTGCTATGGGGTTTTTCGATGTTCTTCTTGGTGCTGAAATTGACGGAATTGAACTGGTCCGACAAATTCACACGTTCGATCCCCGCATGTACGCTGTTTTTGTAACCGCCTACCATGATCGCTCGGTAGATTCTATCAACCAAATTCTAGGGCCCGATAAAGCTGACCGTTGGGACTATATGAATAAGCCGTTCACTGACGGATCTATTTTACAGAAAGCTCGCAACGCTGTTTCCATGTGGAATCTGAAACAACAGAAGAAAATTCAAGAAGAACAACTAGCTGAAGCATCTAATCTTTTATTACAGGGAGAGCGCGCTAATACCGTTGCAGCAGTAGGGCGAAGCGTTGCGCACGAATTCGGAAATTTGCTTATGCGTATCATTGGCCACGCTGAAATTGCTCTGATGAAGGGCGATATCATGACGATGCAAAATTCGCTAAACACCATCCTAAAAGCAGGAGACACGG
>JANPNP010000047.1:0-1517 GCA_031427535.1 Bdellovibrionales bacterium
AATTGACTCTGGCAGCACTGAGCTTGATAAGAAGAAAATGGAGCGCGTGGCGCGCGATGAAGACGACGATAGCGATGATGATGGCGACAGCCTATCTAAAGAAGAAATTGAAGCTCGGGAAATTCAAGAAGCAATGCAGGCCAACCCTGGCATTTTCAATGAAGACGAAGAAGAGTTTAATTTTGATGCCGTAGAAAACATCCTTGAGCTTCCAGATAACGAATTTCCACGCTTTACGCTAGCAAAGAACAAAGCACGTTTCTTACGTATGGTATCTTGGTACCGACAAAAAGAAGAGTGGATTGAAGTTGCGCCCGTTAGCGGCGTTGCTAAATTGTTTAAACAGCAATCGAAAGAGCTTGAAGGAATTCGTTCAAGCAAATTGGATTACGAAATGGAATTAGAAACCGGAACATTAACGCCATCACAAAGATCATATCGCCGTGATGAATTAAAAATGTGCCGCGTTCAAGAAAAAATGGCTGTGCATTTAATTTCAAAATTACAAATAAAAATTAAATCAGGCCGCAGATAATTTACCTTAAAGCCTAAGTTTCGAAATTGCTTAACATTAAAAAATAAGCGCATAATAAAATATGCGCTTATTTTTTTTAATCTGCCTACTGCTATCTTTATCAAGTTCGTGTTTCGCATCAGCTATTACTGACGAACATGTCGACCCTTTTGTAGTGCGTTTATTAGATCGAACATCCGGTTTTACTGCCGCTGCAGCTTTAATTTCAATTGCAGCAACAAATCCACATGACGATCAAATTCGTAACGATTGGAAGCAGCATCAAAAAATGCCGGACCGGCAAGCGGCTGTTGGTGACATACTAGGAACCGGAGGCCCGGGCCTTATAATTGCGGCCTCGCAATATTATTTTGATGCTGATGAAAACAATTATAAATCACATCTGCGTGCTTTGGCGTACACCACGATAGCAACGTTTTCACTAAAGTACGCGTTTGGTCGGCCGCGCCCTGGCGAAAGTAAAAATCGACATTCATTTCCGTCGGGGCATACCTCAACGGCATTTGCGACAGCAACTGCTTTGACATATTCTTATGGATGGCGCGCGGGTATCGTTTGTTACCCACTGGCCGCATTTGTTGGGTTATCCCGGTTAGCAGATGACGCTCATTGGGGTAGTGACGTGGTCGCAGGCGCCTTTCTTGGATTTATCATCGCGCGCGCTAGCAGTTATGAAAAATCGAATCTTACTTCCTCGCAAAATCAAATCGTCATCTTTCCGGTCCTAGGGCCAAGCTTCCGCGGTGCAGGTCTTGCTTTTTCATTTCAGTAAGTCCTGAATGTGTCTCAGGGTGAAACAGAATGCATTCAATTTTAAATTTAATGTAAATAAAATTTTTTTATTTTACCCCTTTAACTTTTTTCATTTCAATCCGATACATTCATTGTGAGTCGTTTGACTTCATTAACTAGAATAGGGAGGCCGTATGGCTCGTTCATTTGTTTACATCGTTAGCGAAAATCCTGAAGTGATTGAAAAAAT
>JANPNP010000048.1:0-4725 GCA_031427535.1 Bdellovibrionales bacterium
ACTTCATGGAAAGATGAAGCCCGCAGAAAAAGATGTGGTGATGGATCAATTTCGCAGTCACCAGATTGATACCCTGGTTTCAACAACTGTTATTGAAGTCGGCGTGGATGTGGCAAATGCAAACATCATGATTATCGAGCACACAGAGCGGTTCGGATTATCTCAGCTGCATCAATTGCGCGGGCGAGTTGGGCGGGGAGAGCATAAAAGTTTTTGTGTGATGATTATGGGCTATGCGGTATCGCAAGAAACCCGCGAACGGGTCGAATTCATGGAAAAAACAAATGATGGCTTTAAAGTCGCGGAATTTGATCTACAAATTCGTGGCCCCGGAGAATTTATGGGTGCACGCCAATCAGGATTGACGGGCTTTAAAATGGCAAACCTGGTGCGCGACTTTGGTTTACTTAAATTAGCCAGAGATTATGCTTTTCAAATTTTAGAGATTGATCCTAAGCTTTCAAAAAAAGAACATGTCGCACTTCGCGCCGAGCTTTTAAAATCATACGGCCCCACAGCCCTGGCGGGTGTAGGTTAAAATTCGTATTAGCTACAATACTTTTTAGCAGTGCTGATTAATGAATCTGAAGTGAATGGTTTTTTAATGTGCCCATGCATTTGAGTCTTTACTCAATGCTATTGGCAGTTATACGAGTTCATGCCAATGGCTTCTGCTAAGGGTTTCACAGTTACCAGTTTGTCCGAAATTAAATTCAAGTACTGGCTTGTGGCGCTATCACTGATGTTTCGAAAGGTAATTGCCATGAATTGATTACTCTCGCCAGCAGTTACGACTTCCCATGCTGACCCGTTAACGACGCATTTTTCCGGAAGCGAATTAGGCAACATCAAATCGTAAGTGTAATTACCGCCCGGCTGTGGTGGTGAAACATTCCCGTCTGGTTGCAAAGTTAAATTTCCGCTGTGGCGGTTTTCGTTGTTGGTAAAATTGTAATTAAACTTCAGTGCGCAATCTTCTGTGCCTTTTTTAAAAATAACTGCTTTCACTTTTCCGGTTGCAATAAAGTTATTCAGGTTCAGCCTGGTGACGTCAGCATTAAACCGCAATTTTTGCGACGCAGGGCAAACCGTTTTAGAAAGTTGTTCTATACGATATTCGTCAACTGGTGTCGGCGTAACAATGTCGCCAGCATCACTATTCTTGATACCGCAGGCTGAAAGAAAACTGGCAGCGACAACTAGTGCTAGAAGGCGATTTTTTAATTGAAGTGTCATAAATTTCTCCTTGGATTAGTAGATTACAATCGTCGTGATTTACTCAACCAACCTACATTCACAACGGATACGTCGACAAGCGTTATTTGCCTTAGTGTACTCATTATTAGCTACCCAATAAATTTATGACATGGTGGACTTTTTAGGTTGCTAAACACATTTTTTCACGAGGAGAGAATATGAATTTACGAATCATCGCCCTAGCCATGTTAACACTGACGTTATCACTAGCTGCCACTGCCGGAACTGAAATTAAGTTACGAACAGGAACAATTTCTACTGACGGTATGAAAGCACAAATCGAAAACACGGGTACAGCAGAATTCGAATGGATCATTCAGTTTAAAAATCATATTAGTGCGACTAACAAGAAAAGCCTAACCCAGCAAGGACTGCGAATTTTTGCTTATCTTCCAGAAGATGCACTTGTCGTGCGTGGGACTTCGGCTCAGTTAAAGCGTCTGCCAAAAGAAACGATCCAGGCCATTATCCCGTTTGCCGCTGAAATGAAAGTTTCACCGGATGTTGTGCATTCTGCAGTAAGTCCTTTGTCTGCCGAACGATTTGTGCTGAGTTTGTTTGAAGCAAAAGATTTCCATTCCGTTTTAACAAAGCTTGCAGCCATGAAAATAACAGTTCGTGCGGCTTCAGACACCTCGATGATAATCGAAACAACGAGGGCTTCACTGACGGCTATCGCAAGCCTAATTGGTGTTGAACACATTCAACCGGCGCAAGAAATTATGCCGCTTCATTTTAAAGTTGGGGCTAGCGATCAAATCCAGGTTTCGGCAGTTGGAGATTATTCTGACATTAATGGCAGCGAAACTGGAACACAGGTAATGAATTTTGAATCTGCATGGCAGTTGGATTACCATGGACAAAATCAAATTGTTGGAATGGCAGACACGGGTTTAGATTCAGGTGATGCGGGCGCCATTCACGGTGATTTCGCAGCAGCTGTAAAGTCAGGATATGCTGTTGGCCTGTTTGGTAAGTCGTGGGCCGATCCTATGGGGCACGGAACTCACGTTGCGGGTTCGGTATTAGGGCGTGGTACAAGTTCTGGCGGTAAATTGAAGGGCGCTGCTTACGGCGCCTCGTTTGTGGCGCAGGGCATGTGGTCGCCAATTTTAAATAATTTATCTGTGCCCGCCGATTTAGGTAAAATGTTTGCGCAAGCCTATGCTGATGGCGCGCGCGTGCACACAAACTCATGGGGTGCGGCAGCTAATTTTGGTGCTTACGAAAAGATGGCTGCGACGGTTGATCAAGTGATGTTTGAAAAGCAAGATCTACTTGTTATTTTCGCTGCAGGTAATAGTGGCGTTGATAAAAACCGCGATGGTCGTATTGACGCGGGTTCTGTTGGAACTCCGGGGACTGCGAAAAACGCCTTAACCGTTGGTGCCAGCGAGAATGTAACCACAACCGGCGGCATTCAGAAAAAAGTTGGCGAACTTGCTTCTGCTAAAGATAACTGGCCGGTTGCTCCTATTACGCTGTCAACGATGTCTGATAATTTAAACGGGATCGCCATGTTCAGTTCACGCGGACCTACGAATGATGGCCGCATCAAGCCAGATATTTTAGCTCCGGGTACAAATATTTTGTCAGTGAAGTCACAGCAACCTACAGCAGAAAAACTGTGGGGTGAATACAACCCGAATTATGTTTGGTCTGGCGGTACATCGATGGCAGCTCCGCTAGTTGCTGGCGCAGCCGCAGTTGCCAGACAGATTTTGATGGCTAAGGTTACACCTAATCCGACGGCAGCATTTTTAAAAGCGTACTTATTGCAAACATCGACTGAAATGTTTCCAGGTCAGTATGGACAAGGCGGAGTAAGCCAAGGGCAAGAAATTCTAACCTTACGGCCCAACAACGATGAGGGTTATGGCCGTGTGAATGTAGCGCAGATTGCAAAGACAGATGCGATTGCTTACTTCGCTGATAATCGCGAAGGGGTGGCAACAGGCGATATTTTCACGGCAAAAATTGCAGTTCCCCGCAGTGGTAAGCTTGTAGCTAATTTGGTTTGGACAGACGCTGCAGGGTCGCCAAATGCAGCGAAGGCTTTGGTGAATGATCTTGATCTAAAGGTTACTTTAGCGAATGGACAAGTTCTAAATTCGAACGATCAAGTTAACAATCACGTTCATATGCAAACGGATGTCGAAGCCGGGGAAAACGTAGTGGTAAGCGTAACCGGTATCAACGTACCAATGGGCATTGCTGGCAAACAGCCTTTTGCCTTAATTGTTTCAGTTCAGTAATGTGTAGCAAAATCAATAGCCTGAGAGCTTTTACTAAAATTGAGCTTTTGGGCCATTTGTACCTTTTACATGCAGAAAAATTTAGCCGCGTTTAAATTTGATGACAGGTGTCATAAGTGTTATAACTTGGGTGGCTTAAATTCTACTCAAAAAGTGGGGCACGTATGGGACAATTCAAAGTTGGCGATCACGCAGTTTATCCAGGTCATGGCGTGGGTAAAATTAGTTCAATCGAATACAAAGAAATTTTAGGAACTAAGCACGAGTTCTATTCGGTGTTAATTATTGAAACTGGCATGAAAATCATGATTCCGGCTGCCAATATTAAATCTGTGGGTCTTCGACCGTTGATATCTCATGAAGAGGCAATGAAGGTTGTTACTATTCTTAAAGATAAGAATGTTAAAATCGATACGCAGACTTGGAATCGTCGTTACCGCGATTATATGGAAAAAATTAAAACTGGTTCTGTGTTCGAAATCGCTGAAGTTCTACGCGATTTGTATGTTTTAAAGGTCGACAAAGAATTAAGCTTCGGCGAAAAAAAGATGTTAGACACCGCTAAAAACCTATTACTAAAAGAACTTAATCTAGCTCCAGAAGTAAACAACGTCGTCAACTCAGACGCCGAAATCAAAGCTATTTTCGGCGTGCAGTAGCACGCCCTGTTACCAGTGCAGTAGCACGCCCTATAACCCGATCGCATAAGAATTTACATTCTCCCTTAAAACAGTGAAAATATCAGCTTTAACAGCTAAGGATATTTTTATGTCAGCATCAGTTCTTACCCCAGGTTTTTCCGAAGTGCGTGTGCGCTTTGCGCCAAGTCCAACTGGATATCTTCACGTCGGCGGAGCACGCTCGGCACTATTTAATATGATGTTTGCAAGGCGGCACAAAGGTAAATTTATTCTACGAATTGAAGATACCGATCAAGCCAGGTCTACTGACGAATCGTTAAGAATGATGGTTCAAGATTTACAGTGGCTTGGACTTTTTTGGGATGAAGGACCGCATCCGGAAACATTGCTAGATATGGGCCCCAACGGGCCGTACAAGCAAAGTCAGCGACAAGCTATTTACAAAAAAATTGCGGACGAATTATTAGCGGCGAAAAAAGCTTATTACTGTTTTATGACGGAAGCCGAGATTGATGCGGCTCGCGAAAAATTAAAGGCAGCCGGCGAGCAGCCGCACGCCGATCGCGGCCGCC
>JANPNP010000049.1:0-1839 GCA_031427535.1 Bdellovibrionales bacterium
AAAGCCAGAAACCTCACTGCTAGCTCTAGCTACTGCTGATACACTTTTTTTTCATGATTATGATAATTTGATATCTAGCTAAGGTAGGTATTTATTTGGCAATCCACGAGCTACCAAGTGATAACTTGGTTTTGTTCAACGTTCTGCATTTGCGAAGTACGGGAATTCATAGCTGGTCAGGCCCGAAAAAATGATAGGGAGCAATAAATGTTCATTGCTTCAATGTCCTGCCCGTATTTTGCAATTGCAATGTTAGCGGTTCGTGCATCTTGTTAAAAAGCTAAAGCCATTTCTTAAACCATTCAATCGTCATTTCCATATGCTTTGGAGTGAACCGATGCGGTTCATTTGGCTCGACATCTATCTTCAATTTATCAAGTGCATTTTTAGATTTATAGGCACTCGTTGCCGCGTCGAAAGCAAGTTGGGCACCCGGCAAAGGACAATTCTGATCATTTTCTGTACTCAACAACAGCAAAGGGCGTGGTGCAAAAAGCCGAATCATCGAAGGGCAGTCAAATTCGTCAGTTATTTCGGGAAGCAATTTATTCCAGAACGTTTTCACATTTCCAGTATTCACACTGGTATCTCCAAGATCTTTTGCCGCTTCAGCGTGTGCGTCCCAAATCGTTTTTGCACGGCCCTGCCAGCGATCATTTTCGAGGGACCATTTGAAACTTTGCGCGGCAATCACGGGTACTGCCACCTTGATCCTAGTATCAACAGAAGCTGCCAGCCAGGTTTCAATGCCGCCCTTGGAAATTCCCATCATGCCAATACGCGTGGGTTCGACATCAGGTCTTGTCACTAAATAATCTACCAGTCTCCAGAGATCATAAACTGTATCATAGAAAAAAGGATATTCCTGTTGAGTGCTGTCTTTATTTTTCCAGGCACTAATAATGGCTTTTACATAATTATTCTGATCAGGCACTAGTTTCACCCGGTCTCCATGATACCTTCCATCTATGGCTACAGCCATGAAGCCTAATTTTGAAAAGCGGTAGAGCAAATTTTTGATCATCGCCATATCCTTGTTCCCATTAGTTCCATGAAGACAGATGACAACAGGTAGTTTTTTGATTTTATTCGAAACTGGTTTGTAGATCAACATTGGAACTTTCTCTTTTGCTTCGGAATAGAAATAACCTTTTTCGATGAGCACAGAATCTGTGGGGAAAGATTGAATTGAAGGTTTTGGAGCAACGAGGGTTCTTTGCAATAAGGCTCTAAAATCATTTCTTATTTTATCAGCTGGCAGGAACTGGGCATGTAGTGTTGATAAAGTAAAAGATAAGATACCAAACACTAATGCTGTAGTAGCCCATATTTTGTTCCTTTTCTGTAAGTGTCTATTGATCATTTAATACAGTTTTTATGGCTATTAATATTCAATATATTAACAATTGATTTTTGTTCAACATGAAAAAGTCGTAACTTAAAGCGTAGTATTTAACATAGAACTTAAATATTTTCTTTGTTAAAGTATTTGTCAAATCGCTGTCGCAACCCATACATAAATATAATTCAAATTATTTGAATGTTGGCAGCATGACCGCTAATCTCTAAGTATTTATCGAAATGTCGACCCAGCCCTTTGGGCCTTTGACCTTGTAAAAATAGGAAAAAATTTTAAAGACTCAAAATGGGGCCGGGGTCGCGTTCGACTACTAACGTTGTGCGATGCTAGGTGGGTGGCAATGCGTTTAGTGATTTTTCTTATGGGGATTCTACCTATTTTTGGAGGATTTTAAAGCTTTATTTTAGCTCTTTTATTTCAGTACATGACAAAAAATATAATCACTTAATAATAATGGAATTAAGTGTTAAAAAATTAGG
>JANPNP010000050.1:0-2921 GCA_031427535.1 Bdellovibrionales bacterium
GCAGCAGTTTTTAGTTCTTCACCCACCCGTTGCAGAATTTGTTCGGGCGGAGTTCCTTTTTTAGCCTGCAAGGCATGAGAGAATTTTAAAATAAAAGAAAGAAATATGGCAGACATCGCGTACCCTGAAGATGACGCAACCATCATTCCAAAACGATATTTATCTTCGAATTCAAAAAAGTCGAAATAATCGCCGCCCGACTTGGATCCGAAAACAAATTTACGACTGACTTCAAAACCTGGAATATTTGGCAAATGGGTTGGTGCCAAAACTTTTTGAATTTCTGCAAGAAATTTCATATCTACCGAAACACTAGACATCAAATGGTCTAACTGCTTGGAAAATTTAATAAGTTCCTGGCGATAGATCATAACTTCTTCGCTTTTGTTTTTTAACTGCTGTTCTAGTTCAGCAATTTGCGTCTTTAAAGCTTGGGATTCATTATCAGCCATAAAGATAGTTTGATCAGATGTTACTTAGTGGTCAACCGGGAAGATGCAAGTTTTAGAAACTGAAGTTCAGCTTGTAAAATTTTACCAATCTTTGCGGGAATTGAAACTGGACTTAGATCTTTGATTGCAGTTAGCTCGGCTAAATTATTTTGATGCAACAACGTCTTGGCAGCAATTTGAACTAACAAATCTGCAACCTGACGGCGCTGAAGTTTTATCTTACCAAACCACGTGCTACTTGAATAATTTGTTGGAAAGTCTGCTGGTTCGATTTTTTTAGCTTTGCGAAAGTGTCCCCAAGTGGCAAGCAGTACAAACTGCAAAAAGTAGTTCAATAACACGGCATAGATAAAAAATTCACGTCGATTCACGGTGATGGATTCACTAAAAAATCCAACCGTGGCTAAAATCTCAAGGGCATATACAGTGATCGCAAAACTGATAAGGGCCGCTGATAGGTGCAGCGCCGCTACGGCACTCCAAATTTTTGCCGTGGCGCTGACCAAAGTTTTTTGCAACGACCAAAGATTTAAAGCATTACCAAGAAAAATTCCGGTCACCGCCGCTAGCGCCAAATGAAAATGCAAATCAGATTTGCCAAGGAAGTAAAATGCAACTGCGATAAGTGCATATTCATTTTTAAATATTCGCTCGAGCAGCAAGAAAGCAAATAGAAAATAAGCTGCATTCACCAGGCGACCATCCAAAAGCTGAAACGTGATCAAATAGCTATCTTGCAACAGTCGTTGTAAGCTCCACAAATTCTTAGTCGGATCCACGTAAATTAAAGCTAGCATCACAAACAATGACCACGCAGCCAGTGGCGAAAAACATAATTTCATAAACTCTGTCTTTTCGTCGCCTATTTTAAAATCGATGTTAATTAAAGACGCAATCAGCGAACGACGTGGGGTTAATGACGCTAGAACGTCCAATACTGCTAATTTCAATTCCTGAATCACTTAAGCCCCCCGTAAATGTCGAAGCGAATTAGTTTGCCGGGCACACTAGATTGCGGTTTGCTAAAAAGTGGTTCGGCCTTAATTGGACGTTTAACAACTAACCTTGAAAATTTTTTGGACTGCAGACATTTTTGTATGACTTGGCTGGAATCGTCGTCAGCGCCGACAAGCTCTTTGAACAAGATCATTTCTTGCTTTGGCAATGCCGATTTTTTCTTGTCTGGGAACATAGGGTCGAAGTAGCCACTGTCAAAACTTTCAGTGGTTTGCTGCAAGAAATTTTCTGCGGATGCAAAAATAAATTTGACGTCACTTCGATTTTCAACCGGTAGATTTTTCCAAGCTGTATGCAGCGCTAAGTAAATAACCGGATTTCTTTCCAACGCGGTAACCGTATATCCAAGCTGAGAAAGAAACACCGCATCGACCCCCAGCCCGGCACTTAGATCTAAAATGCGACGCCCTTTTTTACCGCCACCAAGGGCTTTGCTGATCAGCTCTGTTTTCATCGAGCCTTTTTTTTTATGGTAGTTCCGTTTGTCGTTTAAAAAGTCGATCGAGAACTTTCGGCCTTGCAAATCATGAATGACAGGCAGCACATCTGAAAAATCAATTTTTTCAATCGAGCGTAAATCTGTAGGATGAGCTTTAAGAAAAATTTTCCATTCGGCTTTTAATTCAGAATCAGGCCCGCTTAATTCCATACAAGCTCGAGGTAAAAAAGAAAAACCATAAAGGCAAATATTCTGTAGGCCCACACCCGAAAATACACCGAGTCCGAACCAATCGGACTTCGGGTTCGGTACAGTAATATGAAAAATGGAAGTGTGACAGCTAGTAAACAAACGCTTCCGAACCACTTCCAAAATCCAACCCCAAAATTCAGATGAAACCACGTCCACAGAAAAAGACAGGCGCACCACCAAAGTGCTAAAAATATTTTTGATCGATCAAAGCCCAGTTTTGTTATCGAGTTTTTTATTCCTGCCTGGGTTGATGTCATAAGATGGCTAAAATTGTTTACATGCATTAAAAAGACGACGACACTGCCCCAAAAAAGCCCAAACGCGATAACCTGGGCATCCACTCCGGCGCCCATTGCCAACTGCAAACCGGCAGCAACACCGATCCCCATTAAAAAAAACAGAACCAATTCGCCGAACCACTTTTCTTTATAAGAATTTTTTTGTAAAAACTGACCCGCAACTAGCAGTGGACTGCTGATGGCAACAATTTTCCAGGTTTCAAACTGCAGCAATAGCACAGGCAGCGCTAGAAGAACTGCAAAAAAAATTGCAATCCATGACAATTTTGACAGCTGGGCGGCCGTTACCCAGCCTGCGTTGATCGGCTTCAGTTTCACCGACGTATTGACGCGATCAAATCCTGAAACATGATCTGCGACGTCGTTTCGCATGTTCAATCCGCCATAAATAAATAGTAACGAGACAACAGCAAAAGTTAAGCTAACTGGATCATAAAACGTTTCCGCTGAAATATTTTTCAC
>JANPNP010000051.1:0-13027 GCA_031427535.1 Bdellovibrionales bacterium
GTGGTGTTGTCGCCGGCTACGTCCACGCGAAGTGCGTTACCGTTGGCATGGATGACCAGGCGCGAACCAGAGGCGGTTTCAATCAACACGCTGTCTGCCGTTTTTTTTCAAGAAGCGCTAGTAAAGTGACTGATACCAATAAAGTGGCCGCACAGATGGCTATTGCACGAACCTATTATCAGAAAAAAGAGTGGGAAAAATCAATCGACGCTTATGCCAAAATTCCACGTGACCATCCATTGTGGCATGATGCTACATTTGAGAAAAGTTGGGCCATGTTGCGTGGTGCTAGGTTGCGTTCAAGCTTAAGTAACTTTCAGTCTTTGCACTCAAGTTTTTATGAAAATGCATACATTCCTGAGACCTTGTTACTTCGAGCTATCGTTTATTTGTATATTTGTAAGTATGACGAAATGGAAAAGGTTGTTGGCCTTTTCGAGGCTCAGTACAATCCTATTTCAAACCGGATAGATAGCTTCTTGAATGCCAAAATGAGTTCCGAGAGCTTTTTTCTTGAAATACAAAAAATAAATATTTTAAGAAATGATCCGGAAGCTAAAAAGCAGCTAAATTTGCCTTACAATGTACTAAAGTATATTTCTGAAGAAGGTAATATTCGACGAAGTTACAGCTACATTAAAAAATTAGCTGATGAAAAGAAATTGATTGATGAAAACCCGGTTTTGCGAAATTCGGCATTAGGAACGTATTCGATTCGAATTATAAACAATCGAATTAAAGCAACTAAAGATGCGATTGGTGAAATGGCACGAGCTCAGCTAACAGCCATGAAAAAAGAAATTGCGGATTTAAAAGAGCAAGCAAGTTTTATTCGCTACGAAATGATTAATGGAAAAAAAGAATTCTTAAAGAAAAAGCTTACAGGAAAAAGCTTAGCTGAAGTTCAAGTTGACGATGAACAGGATCGTTCATTTTATGTACAAAATGGATATGAATATTATCCGTTTCAGGGTGAATACTGGTTAGATGAAGTTGGAAATTACCACTACTTAGGAAAGCAAAGCTGCGAGTAAACTATGAAAAATAAAATGATCAATCAGAGTATAATTCTAAATGTGACTATGGTGTTGGCCCTCCTATTATCACCGATGCAAAATGTTTTGGCGCAAGCCAGAGCAAATAAAAAAGCTGCGGCAAACGTACCAGCCAAAAAGAAATTGACAGTCGGCGAGATGCTGAAACGGGCCAGAGAAGATAACCGCGGTGGAAAAGCGAACATGCAGCAAAAAGGTTCTACCACATTACCTGAGACTCAGTTTAATTTTAAAGCGCGCGAAAATGTAAACCTAAGCGCCGTAAAACCGCCAAAATCTTCCGAGCTACTGAAATATGGTAAGACAGATGAAGCCGAATATGAAAAAACGCTCGATTTTCAGATTGCTGAGCTTTACAAATTAACGCAAAAATTTAAGACCAGTTCAAATCGTGGTGAATTGTGGCTACGCTTAGCAGAACTCTATGTTGAAAAAGCTGCCCTGGTCGACGCGCGCAAACAAGATGAGTTCGATAAGCGATTGAAAGCATTTCAAGCTAACCAGTCGAAACAAAAGCCAAAGTTAGATGTAGCTGAAGCACGCGAATACAACCGAAAAGCCATTCAACTTTACGAATGGTTCTACCGCGATTACCCCAAAGACAGTAAGTTAAGCCAGGCCTTGTTTTTCTTAGGTTATAATTACTTTGAACTTGGCGATTCGAAAAAGGGTTCCGAGTATTATAGCCAATTGACAACGCAGTTCCCGAATAGTCCATTTGTAAATGAAGCCCATTTTGCGATTGGAGAATATCATTTTGAAAACGAAAAATGGCCAGAAGCCTATAAAGAGTATTCAAAAATTATTAAGGACCGTAAACATCGGTTAAATACTTTTTCTTTATACAAAGGCGCGTGGTGTTTGTACAGACTTGGTAAAACTGAACAAGCTATTCAATACTTAGATTTTATCATTAAAATTGGAAAAAATAATGAAACTGAACAAATGGTTGGTGGTAAAAAGCTAAATACGGCACGACTTGAAAGTGAGGCGCTTCGTGATTTAGTTGTATTCTATGCTGACCTTGGCGACGTTAAGCGCGCAGTGGCATATTTTCAAAACAGCACATCAAAAGATGCGCCAGGATACATCGAAAAGTTAGCTTACTTTTTTGCCGACAAAGGCAATCGTGATGCGTCACGCGATGTCTTTCGCATGTTAATTGCGCAGCAGCCAACTGCAAAAAAAGCTTTTGAATTTCAGTATCAGATTGTACAGAATTATTTCTACTCGAAAAATTCGCCACAGTTTAAGGAAGAGCTTTATCGCTGGATCGGTGAATACGGAGCTAATTCAGCGTGGTATACAGCGAACCAACAAGATAAAGCGCTAGTCGAAAATTCAATGAAATTACGAGAGCAAACTTTACGAAACTACATCTTACAACAGCATCAGACAGCGCAAAATTCGCGTGCTGCATTTTCTAGAAAATCGGCCAGCGAAGGCTACACGCTCTACTTCCAAGAATTTTCAACTGCGCCACAGATAGCCGATATGCACTTCTTTTACGGAGAGCTACTTTACGACATGGGTAAATACGAAGAGGCCTCAAGCCAGTACTCGTGGGTTGCAGAAAATGCTATCAATAGTAAGTTTGCATCAAAAGCCGCACAAAATTTACTTCTAGCAATAGAAAAAGTGTTGCCGAAAGACGAAGACTTGCTTAAGCGGGTCGGGGACTCTGTAGAGCCTATCGCAATGGATCCGCGCGTGGAAAAGTTTATCCGATCAGCGACATGGTATATCCAGAAATTTCCAACCTCGGATAAAGACGCAGAGATTAGATTTCGGGTGGGTCGTCTGTACTACCAGACAAATAACTTTGCGCCAGCCGAAAATCTATTTAAAGAAATTGTAAAAAAGCATCCGAAAACCAAATATTCCGAGTATTCAGCAAATCTTCTTTTGGATATTTATAATCTTAAAAAGGATTACGCGGGATTAGAAAAAATGGGTACTGAGCTTCTAGCAAATGATTCCATTTCAGGGACAAAAGCGGGAAGCGACATTCGAAATGTTCTTGAAAAAGCCAGCTTTAAACGTGCACAGGATTTAGAAATCGGTCGAAATTTTATTGAATCTGCCGGACAGTTTCAAACTTTTGCAGTTCAAAATCCGGGCTCTGAGTTAGCAATTATGGCCTTATTCAACGCCGGCGTTAATTTCGAACGTTCTGGAAGAAATGTGGAAGCAATTCAAAATTACAAAAAAGTTGTCGCATCAAAGGACAAAAAGGCAGAAGCACTAAAGCCCAAAGCACAAAAGCTACTGGCAAAGCTTTATCAAGATGCCGGTAATTTTGAAGAGTCCGCAAAATTATTTAAAGAACTAGCTGCACAGAATCCGAAAGATCCTTTAATGCCAAATTATTTGTACAATTCAGCGGTGATGTATGAGGTTTTAGGTCGTACGCCTGAGGCCGTAGCTGCCTACACCGCATTTACTAAGCTAAACAAAAATCAGACAGAAAATGCCAATACGATCTTTACATTGGCGCAAATGCAGCGAAAAGCCAATGCGACGTCTGCGGCGCTAAATAATTACAAACTGTATGTCGATTTATCGGCAGCAGCAGCTGACAAGAAAACTGAGGCTTATTACTGGATGTCTGAAATTTACAAAAAAATGGGTCGCAGAAAAGATACTGAAGATGCAAAGGAAAAAGTTTTGTCATTGCAACGTAGGTTAAGCGGAGACAAAAAGACAAATGCTGCAGGTTATGCTGCAAAGATTCGATTGCAGCAGGCGGAAGTTACTTTTGGTCAGTTGCGCGCGATCAACATACCAGCAGACCCAGCACGACAGAAAAAAGCAGTGGATTCTAAGTTAGACATGCTATCAAAGTTAAATGATGAGCTATCGCAGATTATAAAATTAGATTCAGCTGAAGAAATTGTGACTTCACTTAACGTTTTAGGTGAAGCTAATGACCATATGACAAAAGCTATTTTAGGAACTCCGGCACCAGGTAAACTTACTGATGAACAGAAGAAGATGTACCGGGCTCAGCTGGAACAGATCACTGATAAGTTTACTAAAAAAGCGACTGAAAGCTACAAGTTAGCAGTGGATCGAGGCTGGGACTTAGAAATTTACAATGACGGCTACAAACATGCACTGAATGAGATGGTCGTGCGCGAGCCAGCGAAATACTACAACAAGGGTGAGCTTAGCTTAGATACCCGATTAGTTAATTGGATGGGTGAAAAATGAAAAAGCTCATTTTAGTTTTATTGCAAATTGCGTTGGTTGCGTGTTCTTCGACATCTGAGCAATCCAGATCATCAAGCGAAGGTGGCAACGAGCCCCTTCCGCAAGTTGAAAACGAAGCGCCGGCTGCAAGACAGGCAAAAGCCGAGGTGCCTGCTGAATCCGAAGAAAGGGTAGCGCCTGTGCCGTCTTCTATGTATTCATCGCTTAACGACGCAATAAAAAATCAGAACGACGATACGATACAAAGATTCAGTACGGAAATTTTAACACAGAACCCGAAAGATGTTCGTGCTTTAAATGCAATGGCGCTAGTTTACTATAAAAAAGGCCGAATGGATGCAGCGCAATTTCTATTTAATAAAGCTATTGCGGCAAATCCGACTTCATCGGAGCTGCATAGCAACTTGGGCTTAGTTCACTTAGCTAAAAATGAACGTCGTGAAGCATTAAAATCGTTTCGTAAAGCTTTAGAAATTAATTCCCGCGACCACATTGCTGCAGCGAATGCAGGATCTATCTATGCACAGGAAAAAGACTACAACAAGGCGGCACTGGCGCTAGAAATTCCCGTTAAGCGTGGCACCAAAGATGTCAAAATTTTAAATAATTACGCCAATGCATTAGTAGCTACTGGCCGAGTTAAAGAAGCTGCAGAAATATTCGAGAAAATAATAAAAGATAATCCCAGCAATCGCGAAGCGATGTTGAATCACGCCATTTTATTAATTGAAAATATGCAAAAGAATAAAGAAGGGCTAGACCTTCTGAACAGACTAAAGTTTGTAGGTGCACCCCAAGATTCGCGGGAATTAATAAAGAGTTTGGAAAATAAGGCAAAAGCTGGTTTACAATAGGAAAACGGGGTACCGAGATGAATCTTCTTAGAATTGGCTTCGCAGTGATGCTACTCCTTACGAGTTGGTCAAGTTTCAGCATGGCGCAAGCCACTGCGGGCGCAGCGACGTCAACAAAGGCTAAGCCTGACCGTAAGCAAACCTTAAATTTCGAAGACGAGCTTGTTGAGGGTTCGGCACAGAAGCCTGAATTATTTTATTTATTTCAAAAAAAGAATTTTAATTACAAGCGGCTTATAAAATTACGAGAAAATTTTCTTCCCGAGATGCGTCGTAACACGGAAGACATTCAAAGACTTCGAGGTGGCCGATGAAATCTCCACTTATTTTTCGTGTCTTCAAAAATGACCAAATTCATGTTGTAAAGCAGTTCGTTGATAAGGACCAAATCATCATTGGTCGTGAAGCTGAAGTCGATATCGATTTAGACTCAAGCGAAGTTTCTGCAATTCACTGTCTAGTTGAAAAACGTGGGCAGCAATTCTTTATCTGCGATTTAGGTTCGACTCAAGGAACTTTCAAAAATGGGAAAACTATTTTAGATGAAGAACTAAGCTCAGGCGATGAATTTTCTGTTGGACCATACCGAGTTGTCTTTTTCGTAGGTGCACCGAAACCAGTGCATTCTCCGAGAGCTAGTTCTGAAATTGTAATCGAGCCCACTCCGCCTAGCTTTGTGCCGCAAGCTGCGCCGACGCCAGCGCAACCTGTAACGCCGGTTGCGACAACTTTACCACCACTGAACACTCAGCCTGAAGTCGCACCAAAGTCAGCTGTGGTAGACCGACCTAAAATTCAGTCTGATGTCGTTCACCGCGTAGCTTCCGACCGCACCTTGCAGTCGCATAAATTATCTAAGAAAAAAGGTAAGAAAACATTCGCGCCTAGCAGTGAAAACAAAGATCTGCGCCAGTATATAAAGCCTGGCAAAGGTCAGCTAGTTGAAGTGATAGTCTCGTGGAAAGAACGCATAATAGAAACGTATCACTTTGCACCGGTGGGTTTGAAGAAAATTGGCAGCAGCGAAGACATTCATGTCCCAGAAGGTTCGGCACCAAAAAATTGGACCTTGTTAGATTTTTCTGCAGGTGTGCAGGTACGTACAAGTTCTGAAATGAAAGTCGAACTTCAACGTGAAGGTGCCATCAAGCAAATTAATGATCAGAACTACAGGCTGCAGCAGAATGAATCAGTATTTATCACTTTAATTAATGACATGCAGGTTATCGTACGCTTTGCGCCAGTTGCACCCCTTGTTATTTTTGAATCTCCGCTTATTCTGTCTTCGTCTGAACTTACTGGTATTTTAGCTGCATTAATTATTGCGGCTTTAACAAGCTTAATTGTTTCTGTGTCTGTTCCAAAAGATGTGGAAAAGGAAGAAGAAGTCGAGCGCGTGGCACAAGTTATTTTTACTAAGCCACCGGTACCAGTTGCGACACTTCCGGTGCAGCCGCCACCTAAAGAAACGCCGCCGCCGAAGCCGCCAGAGCCACCGAAGCAAATTGTAAAGGCTGCAGAAAAACAGACAGAGCAAAAAATAAAAGCTGATCCGAAAAAAGTTGAGCAGAAGGCTGCGACAGCGCAATCAGCGGGTCGTGCTAACGAAGTGAAACCAAAAGATCCAAAGCTAAAAGCGAAAATGTTCACGTCTACCAAGCAGGGTGGAGCAATTAAAACCGGTGATAAGTCTGCAGCCAATGCAAAAAGTGCTGATCCTGATTTGTCAAATTCAGGTTTGTTAGCAGCGTTCGGCTCAGGTGGAGCACGTAGTAAATTAGATAAAGCTTACAGCGGCACTGGAGAATTGCTAGGAGCCGGAGAAAAAGCAACCGGATCTTCAGGCTTTAACGAAAACCGCGCCGGCGATGATTTGGGTTCTAAATTTAAAGATACCGGCGCTGGTGGTAAAGGTACAGCAACACAAGGTATTGCTGGTATCGGCACGCAGGGCCGAGGTTCTGGTCAAAGTGCATACGGAAGTGGAACCGGATTTGGAAGTAAAGACCAAGTTGCAATTCAAGCTGGCGGAGCAGAAGAGGAATTTTCTGGTTCAATTGACCGCGAGGCCGTTCGTCGTGTGGTTCGCTCTGCACTAGCATCATTTAAATCATGCTATGATCGTGAATACAAAAGAGATTCAAAATTAGAAGGTAAGGTTGTCATTGCATGGGATATCCATGAAAAAGGTATCGCAAAAAACGCACGTTTAGTTAAAGAAAAATCAACACTAGGTAATTCTGCTGTTGAAGAGTGTGTACGGGGACGCTTGCTAGCATTACGCTTTCCAGAGCCACCAGCAGGAACAATTGCTGAAGTGACTTACCCGTTTTTATTTCAAGGACAAAAATAATTTAAGAGGAGGATCTTGTGGACCCAGTGGTAGCGAATTTAGAAAATATGAATCCGATTGTCAGAGCCTTTACTGAAGGTGGAACAATCATGTATGTGATTTTAGTTATCGCTGTTTTATCAACAGTGCTAATTATTGAGCGTTTTTTGACTCTCAAATCTTTACGTGTAGATAAGAAAGAGTTCGCTGATCAAATTTTTCGGATGATCGTTGGCGGTGATTTACGTCAAGCCATTTCATTTTGTGATTCCAAGCCAACACCGCTTGCAAACACCATGAAAGCTGGTTTGGTTCAAGCAATGAACAAGCGCCCCGATGAAGAAATTCAAGTGGCAATGGATGCAGCTGTCATGCGTGAAACTCCTCGCCTTGAGGGTTGGACTTCTTTCTTAGCCGTGTTTGGTAATATTGCGGTTTTAGCCGGACTACTTGGAACAATCTTTGGTATGATCGGTTCATTCCGCGCGGTTTCAAAAGCCGATCCTGCAACGAAAGCACAGCTTTTATCAGAAGGTATTTCGCATGCTTTAAACTGTACCGGTTTTGGTCTTATGGTTGCGATTGCTGCCATTGTTTTCTACGGATTGTTTCAGCATATGATTCAAAAAACAGAAAATGAAATGATCGAATCAAGTATGAGTTTGATGAATTTGATCGCGTCAAATCGCGATAAAATGAAAGACTAATCTAATAATTTACCCTATTTGGAGATTTAAATGGCTCATATAAGTTCAGGTGGAAAAGGACGAGATATTAATACGGAACTTAATTTAGTTCCCGTTATTGATTTGATGTCCGTCCTCATTACGTTTCTGCTGATCACAGCTGTTTGGACTCAAGTTTCAATGATCCAACTTGGTGCTTCGTTCGCTTCTCCTCGTGATCCGGAGCAAAAAGTAATTAAACCACCTCCGTTAGAAGATGTGGTATTGAAACTTGAAATTCGAAAAACAGGCTATGTTTTATTTGTCGGAAAAGATGTTCGACCGATTCCAAAAATCAACAATAACTATGACGACGAATCTTTAGAAGCTGACCTGAAGAAAGTTAAGCAGCTGTACCCTGACAAGGGTGGCGTTAAAATGGCCATCGAAAATGAAATTATGTACGAAGTTGTCGTTGGTGCGATGGATACGGGATTGCGGGCAGGATTTGCACCTGAGCTACTAACAGGGGGACCAAACTAATGGCAATATTTCGCCCTGGCCAACGCCACCGAAATCATAATATTTTAAAACGTCGCGGTGGTAAGCGCGGTGTCACAGCCATGTTATCGCTGACTGCAATGGTGGACATGTTTACCGTTTTAGTTATTTTCCTTTTACAGAATTACAATTCGACAGGCGAAATTTTATATATACCTAAAGAAGTCGTTTTACCAAAAGCCAATCGGGTTACCGATTTGCGACCAGCTGTTGTCGTTACTATTTCTTCAAAAGAAATCTTGATTGACCGAACCCCAGTAGCAACATTTGACGAAGTGAAAGCCCAGAAAGACTGGACAATTCCAGCGCTACGCGATCAAGTCCGCACTTTGTTAGAAAAAGCAAAAGCTGAGACTGATGCTAAAATTAGAAACAAATTGAAAAATGTTGTGGATAAAACTCTGGGAAATGAAGAGATCGATCCCAATTCATGGAGACGCGTCACATTGCAGGCCGATAAAGCCATTGATTATTTAACTTTAAAAAAGATAATGTACTCTATCTATGAAGCTGGTGGCGGTCCTATTAACTTTGCAGTCGCAAAAGATGTAAGAAAAGATGATGCGACTACGGATACCAAAACTCAATAAATACTCATTACTATTTGCACTTCTGGTGGTCTTCATATTTTTGGAGATCCTATTTATCTCTCCAAAGCTTTTGGAAAAACCAACTGACGACATAACGCAGTATCAAAAAATTCAGGCGCTTGCACAAAGTAAAAAGAAGGACTCAATCGAACAAAAAGCGATGGGCGTCCATTTAGTAGAAAACGACGAGAATCAAAAAGGATACGAACTATTCGCGACCGAAGCATCAGGAACTTCAGACGCGCAGTGGGTTCTTAAAAAAGTAAAAGTGCGGTTCTATTCAGACAACAATACCAGTTACACGGTTATGGGTGACGTTGGTGAAATTGACGGTGCCACAAAAGACATGATCATTCGTGGAGAAGTCTTAACAACAAGTACTAATGGTTATCAATTCAAGACGGATTCATTACGCTACACTTCAAAAGATAAAATGATGAAAAGCCCTGATGCCGTCTTTATGCAAGGCCCACCAGATGCTAAAGGAAGTGGTTTCAAATTAAATGGTGTAGGACTTCAAGTCGATATCAAGAGCAATGTAATGAAAATTTTAAATCGGGTAGAAGCGGACAAGATTATTGATGGGAAAGAATTTGATTTAACCTCACAGTCGGCAGAATTTTATAACAGCAGCCAAGAAGCCCTGTTCATCGGTAAAGTAAAAATGTCGCTAGGTAGCACGGAAATAGAAGCGCCACGAGCCAGATTTTTTTACTCGAATAGCCAGCGTGCCCTTGAACGTATCTTGCTCAGTCAAGGAGTGCGCCTGAAGGACACAGATAAGACCGCGACGTGCAAAGAGCTTGAGATGGATTTAATTGAAGACAAAATGACTTTGCGCGGTCAACCAAAAGTTCAACAGGGTGAAGATGAGATTCGCGGTCAAGAAATCGTCTTCCTAGAAGGCGGGAAAAAAGTTAAGATCAATCAAGTTAATGTAACCGGCGAACGTAAACCCGAAAAATAAGTAGGTAGTCAAAAAACTATGGCCAATAAACTAACAATCGCAAAAATTTCTAAGCAGTATAAAGGACGTAAAGTTGTTCAAGAGGCTTCGTTTGAGGTTGAATCTGGACAAGTCGTAGGTCTTCTGGGGCCGAATGGCGCAGGCAAAACCACGTCGTTTTATATGGTTGTGGGTTTGGTAAAACCAGACGCAGGCGATATTTATTTAAATGACCTTAATATCACAGACTTTCCAATGTATAAGCGAGCGCGTTCGGGGTTAAGTTACCTAGCCCAGGAGCCAAGTATCTTTCGCAAGCTGACAATCGAAGAAAACATTCAAGTCGCACTGGAAGCGCATGGATTTACTGCACAGGATCGACGCGTGCGCCTAGAAAATTTATTACAAGATTTTAGAATCAACCATATTCGGGAATCTTACGGTTACTCATTATCCGGTGGTGAGCGCCGTCGGGTCGAAATCGCTAGGGCGCTGGCCAGTTCACCGCAATTTTTGCTGCTAGATGAACCCTTTGCAGGAATTGACCCTATTGCAGTTGCGGATATACAAAATATAATCAATGATCTTAAGGCCAAAGGTATAGGAGTTTTGATTACAGATCACAACGTGCGTGAGACTTTGGGCATTTGCGACTATGCTTATATATTGAAGGATGGACAAATTCAAGTTCGCGGAACCTCTGATGAAATTGCCAATTCTGATTTAGCTAAAAAGTTCTATTTGGGTGAAAATTTTAGATTGTAAACAGATTTAAAAAACTAAGGGTAAAAAAGAATAATGGCATTACGACAAACAATGAATTTAAGTCAAAACTTGGTGATAACACCACAATTGCAACAGGCAATTAAGCTGTTGCAATTGTCCCGACTTGAATTGGAAACGCAAGTTCGTAGTGAATTAGAAGAAAATCCCATTCTAGAGGAAGCAGAAGTTTTAAAAGAAGAAGATTTTCAGCGTACCAAAGAAGCTGAGCAGCAGACGAACGTCGATAACACCCAGTTAGAAACTCCGGGTGCCGAAAGCATTCAAGATCCGCAAAAGCAGGATGAATTTGAATGGGAATCTTATCTAGAAACACAGCATAAAGCTCCGCGTGAAGCATCGCACGGTAACGAAGAAATTATGAACTATGAAAACATAATTTCAACGACGCAAACTTTACATGATCACCTTTACTGGCAAGTTAAGATGACTGGTTTTTCTGACGAAGAAGAAAAAGCCGCCGATGCTTTAATTTCGCATATCGATGACGACGGTTACATGAAAGTGCCGATGACTCAAATTGCGGAAGAAGAAAAAATCGATGTTGATCTGCTTGAAGACACATTAAGTTTAATCCATCAGTTTGATCCGCCCGGAGTTGGCGCGCGCGACCTGAAAGAGTGTCTGTTAATTCAGGCACGCTTACTTGAAGAAGACACCAATGACTTGGTTGCGCTTATTTCGAATCACTTAAAAGATTTAGAGAAAAAAAATTATGAAGCCATTGCAAAAGCCATGAGCCGCTCGATGGAAGTGGTCGTCGACATGTGTAAAATTATTTACGCAATGGAGCCCAAGCCAGGACGAAGTTACGCTGGCAACGATACTCAGTTTGTTACGCCAGATGTTTACGTTTATAAAGTGGGCGACGATTTTATTGTTTCCTTAAACGAGGACGGTCTTCCGAAACTGAAGATTTCTAACTTTTATAAAAATATGTTAAAGGGTGGAGCCAACCCAACCGGCGACAAAGTGGCTTCAGAGTACATTCAAGAAAAATTAAAATCAGCTGTTTGGTTAATTAAATCTATACACCAGCGCCAAAGAACAATATTCAAAGTCAGTGATAGTATTGTTAAGCATCAAAAAGAATTCTTTGAAAAGGGTGCAGCGTTTTTAAAACCTATGGTTTTGCGTGATATTGCAAACGACATCGGAATGCATGAATCAACTGTCAGTCGTGTTACGACTTCAAAATACATGCACACTCCGCAAGGAATATACGAACTAAAATACTTTTTCAATTCAGGCATAAATTCTTCTGACGGCGGCGACGCTTTAGCTTCCGAATCTGTGAAATTAAAATTGCGTGAAATCGTGTCGAAGGAAGATCCTAAAAAACCTCTGTCAGATCAGAAGCTTGTTGAGCTTCTGCGTAAAGAGGGAATTGATATTGCGCGCCGAACGGTCGCCAAGTATCGTGATGTCTTAAAGATATTGCCTTCTAGCCAACGTAAAAAATATTTCTAGGCAGTCTTTAGAAAGCTGTTTATGAATTACCAAGTGCTAATAAAAGAAGTTCCAGATTTTCCTATTCCCGGCGTGTTATTTCGTGACGTTTCTCCGCTTCTGCAAAATGCAGAAGCTTTTTCTTTGATCGCGCACGATTTTGAGAAAATAATTAATCTGAACAACGTTGATCTTTTTGTGGGTATTGAATCCCGTGGGTTTATTTTTGCTGCGATGTTGGCTGCTAAGTTTAATAAAGGGTTTTTGCCACTTAGGAAAGCCGGGAAGCTGCCACCGCCGGTAATTCAAGAATCGTACAAGCTTGAATATGGCGAAGCTACGCTTGAGATTGCATCGTCGCACAGACCTCTTCGTGTCATTGTGTGCGACGATGTTTTGGCGACGGGTGGGACCTTGAAAGCGGCGCAATCCCTGTGTGAAAAAGCTGGGTATGTGGTCGAGGATCTATTGGTACTCATTAACCTGACTTTTTTAAATGAAATGAAGTTTAAAAATGAAGCGGTGAAGTCGCTTATACAGTACTGAATTAGTGCTAACGCAGATTTCGTATTACCAAGC